>JACIZN010000088.1 GCA_014359405.1 Candidatus Caldatribacterium sp. | reverse complement strand
TTTGAGGGGCTGAGTTTTATCCTCTTTTCCTCTACCTTTCCCTTCCTTTTTGCCACTCTTCTGGTCTTGAGGTTAATACATCCTATTGACAAATCTCCTTCTTCGGAGTACATTTTCCTTGGATAGCTTCCTGCCAGGGAGGTGGTGTTCCCGACGAAAGTAACGTATCCCCCAAAAAAGAGAGGGTTGAGAAATTCCCTGAAAGGAGGGCTGAGGTATGAAGTGGGTACGTTGGGTGACGTTTCTTGTGATGGTTACCCTTTGTGTGGGGCTTTGGACCTTTGCCCTGGCACAGGAAGAGCTGCGCCTTGACGAGAAACGGATGGAGCTTGCGCAGCGGTACAAGAACGCGGAGCCTGGGGAAAAGTTTGCCATAGGGTACATCACCTGGGGCCTTGCCCAGGAGTACCTCATGATATGCTGGCAGGCGGTGGAGCAGGCGTGCCGGCAACTCGGCCTTGAGTTCATGGGCGCCATTGCGGAGACCGACGCTGCCTGGGTTGAGACCACCGAAAGCATGATTGCCGCCGGAGCCAAGGCCATCATCTACAACTGCCCCTCTGCGGCGGTGATGCCAGAGCTTGCCCGGGTCTGCAACGAGCACAACGTGTTCATGGCAACGTTCTTCGGGTACACCGGGGAAATGTTCCCGGGAGATCTTGGGCCACGCTGGGTCATCGATAACACTCCACTCTCCGATGAGCAGACCTTCTTCCCCCTCATGATCCTCTTTGAGAAGATGCGCCAGAATGGAAAAACGAAACTCCTCCACCATCAGGCCCACAAAACCGTTGCTACGGTTTCCACGGTCTACATTAACCTCGGAGTTTTCATGGCCTGGAGCTTCTACCCCGAGATGCAGCTTCTCGGGCACCAGTACGGTGAGTGGTGGTACGAGGGAGGGCGGAAGGCTGCCGAGGCGGCACTGGCGGTGCGGACGGACTACGAGGGACTCTGGGGAGCCAACGACTCCCAGACCATGGGAGCCCTGCGGGCTTTTGAGGACCGGGGCATTCCCATCGGGCCCTTCACCGCTTCCCGGGATATGGAGATGACTACGGCGGAGGAGATTCTCAAGGGGAACTTCTTAGTCACCGCAGGCTTTGACATTCCGTACTTTGCAGGGAGAATGGTTCCCATGCTCTACGACATGTGCGTGGGCGCCTGGTATCCTCTTCCTGAGGAAATGCTCCAGGCACCTCGAATCAACACCTACGGGAGACCCGGAGAAGTTGAGAAGCTCGCCCGGGATGCCCGCCTCATCTGGCACCCCAACTTCTACCTTGCACCGACCCAGGAGAACCTCGAGAAAATCCTGCGCCAGATGAAGGAAGCAAAGCCCGAGTACCCGTATGATTTCCGCCTCATGTCCATCGCCAAGTGCCAGGAGCTTGGGCTCTCCTACGATCGCCATGCGGGAGCGGATCTCCGCCTTGGCCAGCACGACTACTACTTCCCTGCGAAACTCGAAAAATTCGGCAGCATGGAAGCCTTCCGCAAGCACGTCGATGCCCTCTACGAGTTCTTCCTCGATTTCAGCTGGGCGGATACCTGGGAAGAGGCCCAGAAGTACATCGAGAAGTTCCCGCCTGAGCTCAAGTGGGATCCCATCTGGAAGTGATGTGAATCGGTTCCCCCTGCCTCGCCGAGGCGGGGGGAATTTTTATGGTGGAAGGAACGATGAGAGACACTCCTCCCATCCTTGAGGTGCAAAACGTCTCGAAGACCTTCGATAGTGTTGTGCAGGCCCTCCAGGGGGTGAGCATTGCTGTCTACCCCAGTGAGATTGTTGGGGTTGTGGGCGAGAACGGTGCCGGGAAATCCACCCTCATGAAGATTCTCGCTGGTGTCTACCTTCCCGACCAGGGAACGCTCTTTCTCCGGGGAAGGAGAGTTCCCTTTCCCCGCAGCCCAAAGGAAGCCGCACGGCGCGGGATTTCCATCGTCTACCAGGAGCGGGGAGTTATCCCTCATCTCAGGGTCTACCAGTTCCTCTTTCTGGGGCATGAGGAGAAGTACCGGGGTCCCTTTGGGCTTAAAAAGGAAAAGATGCGGGAGGAGGCTCGGGCCATTCTTGAAGAATTCCACGTGATCTGCGATGTCGAGGACTTCATGTATGAGCTCCCCCTTGCCACCCAGAAGATGGTGGAAATTGCCCGGGCGATTCTCGGGGTTCGCCTTGAGAGCGAGAGGGATGTTACCCCGGTTATCATCCTTGACGAGCCCACCGCTCCCTTAACCCTTGAGGAGCGGAGAGAGCTCTTTGCCAGTATCCTCCGAATGAAGGAGAGGGCCTCCTTCATTTTCGTCTCCCATATCATTCCTGAGATCATGGAGTTCGTGGACCGGGTGTACGTGCTGCGGGATGGGAAGCTCGTTGCCCACTACGATTTCTCGAAGGATACGGTAACCGAGAGGGACCTCTTCCGAGCCATTGTGGGGCGAGAGTCCCTCACGTACTCTCTGGGCAAGGAGCCACCTTCTTCCGACTCCACGGTTGTCCTTGAGGCGGAAGGGCTCACAAGAAGCGGCCTGTACTACGATGTGTCCTTTACGCTTCGAAAAGGCGAGTGCCTTGGGCTTTTTGGGCCTGCAGGTTCGGGGAAGAGCGAGGTCCTGCGAACGCTTGCCGGAATTCTGGGGTTTGAAAGGGGAAAGCTCATCATCAAGGGGCAGGAGGTGGACCCCGAGGAACCTCCCCATGTCCGCCTTGCGCGGGGTGTGGGGTACTGCTCTGGAGAGTCGGGGAAAGAGCTCTTCTTCCAGTGGTCCATTGCCAAGAACATTTCCATCGTCAATTTGCCGAAGGTGCTCTATCGGGCCTTCCCGGTTATCCGTTTCCGGAAAGAGCGGGAAATGGCGGAGGCCATCGTGGGGAAGCTGGGCATCAAGGCCCCTCACGTTCACACCGATTGCTACTCCTTAAGCGGGGGCAACAAGCAAAAGGTCTCGATGGGGAAGTGGCTTGAGCGCAGCCCCGACATCCTTCTCCTTGAGGACCCCACGATAGGCATTGACGTGGGGGCCCGGGAGGACATCTACCGGGTGCTCCTTGAGATGAAGCGCAAAGGGATCGCCCTCCTTCTTGTGAGCGATGATCCGAAGGAGTACGCGCTCCTCTGCGACCGTGTCCTTGTGATGCGAAAGGGGAGGGTGGAGAGAGTGACAGACGCGAAGGAATTTGAGGAAATGGCGGTGGTGTACCGATGACGCGGGGGTTCTTCCGTCTTTTGGCCGCGAATCCCGTGGTCCTTGTCCTCGTGGGCCTTGTGGTCCTCTTTTCTCTCCTTTACCCGCAGCGGTTCCTCACGAGCCTCAATCTCACAACCATTCTCAAGCAGTTCGTCACCCTCACCCTTTTCGCCCTGGGTCCGTCCATGGTCGTAGTCATGGGGTCTTTGGACCTCTCCTACGTGGGCATATGGATGCTCGGGGGCATTCTCGTCTGGCTTCTCACCCCAAGCCTTGGGCTGGGAGCCATTCTCATTTTCCCCCTTCTTGGTCTTGGAACGGGGTTTCTCGTTGGAGTGGTCCATGCCAAAGGCAAGATCCCCTCTTTCATCCTGACTCTGTGCCTCCTTGTGGTGTACTGGGGGCTCACCGCCATACTCTCTGGAGGATACTCCCGGGCCGTGAAGGGGTACGAATTCATCACCGCACCCCTTATTCCCTACATTCCCACCGCCTTCCTCTGGTCCCTTCCCCTCATTGCCGCTTCGGTGTACCTCATGGAACGCACGAAGGTGGGCCTTTACCTTTACGCCATTGGCTCAAATGAAGAGGGAGCGCAGCTTGCCGGGATTCCTGTGACGAGGTACAAAGTCATAGCCTTTACCCTGAGTGGCCTTTTCACCGGCATCGGGACCATTATCCTCTTTCAGCACCTTGGGGGTTCTGTCCCGGTTGAGCTCAACTTGAAAAACGTTGTGTGGCCCCTTGTGGCCATTGTCCTTGGGGGAACACCACTTGTCGGAGGCAGCGGGGGACCTCAACGGACGCTCCTTGGGGCTCTGACGTTCAGTGTCTTCTACCGGGGATTGTACCTCTCCCTCCTCCATCCGGAAATTCTCCAGCTCCTGGTGGGGATTCTCCTCATCGTGTCCATTATCGTGAGTGCCCGAGGCATCAGGGGAGTCGAGATTACCTGAGAGGAGAAAGACTATGCCGGAGGTAGTTCTTTTGCGGACTTGGCTACGGCGCAATGCGGGGACTCTGTGGCCCCTTCTTGCAGCTCTCATCATTGTTTTGGGATTCCAGATAGCCAACCCTGCCTTCCTGCGGTACGAGGGAATTGTAACCCTCATATACGCCATGTCGTACTTTCTCATCGCTGCCTGTGGGCTCACGTTCGTCATCATGATGGGGTCTTTCGATTTTTCGGTCCCGAGTGTGCTCAAGCTTGCAGCGCTCCTTTGCGTCATGTACATCGGGCGCTTTGGCTTTTTTGCCATTCCTCTTGCCCTTGGGGTGAGCTTGGGTATAGGGGTCCTCAACGGGATGCTCCTTGCGTACCTTCGCGTTCCCTCTTTCATGGCTACCCTCGGGGTCTCCATTGTCGTTGAGGGGATTGCCCTGTACCTCTCGAAGGGCTTCCTCCACATCATGTACGACGAGCGGTTCCGGGCTTTAGCCACAACCTTTTTCGGGGGGCTACCGGTGATATTCTACTGGGCCTTTGGCATCTGGGCCCTGAGCACTTTCCTTGCCCTCTGCACGCCTTTTGGACGGCGGACATACGCCGTGGGTGGGAACATTGTTGCCGCCCGTCTCTCGGGAATCAACGTTGAACGGCAGAGAATTCTCGTGTTCGCCCTCAGCGGATTCCTTGCCGGAGTCGCAGGGGTCCTCTACATGGCCCAGCTCGGCGGGGGGTCAATGCTCATCGGCTCAGACATGTCCATCCCCCTTTTTGCCAGCGTCGTTGCCGGGGGAACGGCGCTCTCTGGAGGTACCGGTGGACCCCATCGGACGCTCCTTGGTGTCATTATCATCACCTGGATCCAGAGTGGCATGCTCATGCTTGCCCTTGGACGGGATATCCAGATGGTCGTTTTCGGCCTCATTGCCGTGGGAGTAGCTGTGGCAACCATGGATCGGAAGAGGACCCGGGTGGTGAAGTGACGGGTTACTTGACGGAGCGGCGAGAGGTTTTGTATAATGTTTTTCGGTAAATACCATTTAACCTTTTTGCATGTAAACATCTCGACAGAGGAAGTGGAGGAATGAGCACCCTAAACCGTAAGGTCCCTATCCCCCTCTACTACCAGCTCAAGGAAATCATCAAGGAGCAGATAGAGGAGGGTATTCTTGCCCCCGGAGATCTCCTCCCTTCAGAACGGGAGCTCTCTGAAAAATACGGCATCAGCCGTCCCACCGTTCGCCAGGCCCTCAAGGAGCTCGTCTACGAGGGGCTCCTCACCCGGGAGAAGGGACGAGGCACCTTTGTGGCCAAACCCAAGCTCGAGTATGGGTTCATCCAGCACTTCGTGACTTTTTACGAGGACATGGCCCAGCGAGGCTACACCCTGAAGACCAAGGTCCTCCGGAAGGAACTCCAGGACCCCCAAAAGCGCATCGCCAAAGCCCTGCAGCTCAAAGAAGGAGAGAAAATCATCTTCCTTGAGCGCCTCCGCTTTGTGGAAGATGAACCGGTCGTCTGGGTCCAGAACCACATCCCCCACCACCTCTGCCCCAGGCTTTTGGAGGAAGACCTCACCGACCGCTCTCTGTACCAGCTCCTCACCGAGAAGTACAACCTCAGGCCTCAGTGGGCAGAGGTGAGCTTAGAACCTGCAGTAGCCACAGACCTTGATGCCTCTCTCCTTGGGATTGATCCTGGAGCTCCAGTGCTCCTTCTTGAGAACATCACCTACGATGTGAACGACCGGCCCATTGACCTCTTCATCTCCCGTTTCCGAGGGGATAAGGGGAGAGTGCGGGTCAAGGTGCTGAGGGGTTGATACCGTGGAAGGACTCCGCTACGCCGTGCATGCGTACGCCTGGGTTTCGAGATGGACGAAGGACGCTCTTGCGCTCCTTGAGAGAGCTAAAGAGCTCGGATTCGATGCCTTTGAGGTGCCCCTCATGGACCTTGAAGAGGTGAGTCCAAAGGATATCCGGAGGGAAGCCGAACGATTGGGACTTTCGATTGTAACTTCTACCGTTCTCTCTGAAGATACCGATGTGTCGTCTCCTGACGAGGACGTTCGCCGGAGAGGGCTTGCGTACCTCATGCGGTGCGTTGAAGTTTCGGGAGAGATGGGGGCCCTGAGCCTTTCGGGAGTTCTCTACGGGGCTTTGGGGAAGCGGATTTCCACCTTCCCCGGCCGGGAGTACTTCGAGCGTGCGGCCGAGGCGTTGCAGAAAGTCGCCCGGAAGGCGCAAGAATTCGGGCTCCTTGTGGGGATTGAGCCGGTGAACCGGTACGAGTCCTTCCTCATCAACACCTGTGATCAAGCTCTTGAGCTCCTTGTGATGGTGGGAGAGCCAAACGTCAGAATACACCTTGACTCGTACCACATGAACATTGAGGAGAACGATTTCTACACCCCCACGAAGAGGGCCGCTCCGTACCTCTGCCATTACCATTTGAGCGAGAGCCACCGGGGCATTCCCGGAACCGGTACCGTCGATTGGGAGGGCATCTTCAGGGCCCTTGCCGAGAGTGGGTACAGGGGCATCGTGGGAATGGAGTCCTTTGTCGAGGTTTCGGATTCCATGCGAGCAGGAACGTGCATCTGGCGGAGAATGGCTCCATCGAGTGACGTGCTGCTTCGGGAAGGATTAGCGTTCTTGAAGGAGCTTGAGAGGCGGCATTTTGCCCCTCAAAAGGGGCAAAAAATAAACGCAAAGGGAGGTTGAAGTATGCGGCGCAGTTTCGGTGTGTTCCTCGTTGCACTCCTTTTGTTTGGGTTTGCGTTCAGTGTGTGGGGAAAGGATATTCCCAAGATCACCATTGGTTGGACTCCTCCGGACATCACGGGAGTCTTCAAGACGGCAACGGACTTCTTCGAAAAAGCTGCAGCCGATGCTCGGGACCATGGTATTAACGTGGAAATCATCACTCGTGCCCCTGCTGCCCACACAGCCTTTGCCGACCAGATAGCCATCATCGAGGACTTCATTCAGCGCAAAGTAGACGTCATCGCCATATCTCCCATTGAAGTCGAAGTGGTGAAACCGGCCCTCCAGGAGGCCAAGAAGGCAGGCATTCCCGTGATCGTTGTAAACCTTCTTGAACCCATTGAAGGAGTGGATGTGGACTGCTATATTGGTTTTGATAACACGGTGGCAGGGACGATTTCGGCGTACGCTGTGGTCGATTACTTCGGGGGTCCTGGAGTCCTTGGCGAGGGAGAAAAAGTCGACGTAGCGCCGGAGACATTCCTTGATCTTGAATTCTGGCAGAAGCTCTACACCCCAGAGGTCATTGAGAACCTCAAGGATAAGATCAAGGCCACCGGAGCAATCATCGAAGGTATCGCCGGCGGATTCTTCTCCACCGCTCGACTCCGCGGCTTCCACGCCGTTATCGACCAGTTCCCGGGCATCAAGATTGTCACCACCCTGCCGGCAGACTGGAACAGGGAAAAGGCCATCAAGGTGACGGAGGACATTCTCTCCGCCAATCCTCAGGGGACGCTCGACTTTATCTGGGCGGCTTCGAACGAGATGGGTCTTGGAGCCATGCTCACCTGTGAGCGCCTTGGACGAACCGAAGTCAAGGTCTTCACCAATGACGGTACTCCTGAGTCGGTGGAGCGGATTCGGGAAGGCCGCCTCATTGCAGAGACCTGGCACGGCTTCCCTGAGTGGGGTTGGTACGGCACCAAATACGCGGTAATGCTCGCCCTGGGCCTCAAGGATCAGGTGCCGCAGTTTGTGGACATTCGTCCACGGACTGAGTGGCAGGGCAATGCCGATATGTTCTACCCGAACCCGTACCTTGAACCCATTGACTGGGAGGCCATCAAGAAGGCCTACCTCGAGAAATGAAGCTTGGC
>JACIZN010000087.1 GCA_014359405.1 Candidatus Caldatribacterium sp. | reverse complement strand
TTACTTCGATGACAACCAACGGCAAGGTGTGTTGAGGGCAGCACATCTTGGAGGAATTACCGTAGCGAAGCTCCTCAATGAGCCGACAGCTGCTGCACTTGCTTATGGGGTTCAAGAGCGGGGTAGGAAACTCATCCTCGTTCTCGACTTCGGAGGGGGAACCTTTGACATCACCCTTATGGAATACCAGGAAGGCCTCTTTAGAGTTATCACGACCGGAGGAAGTACAGAGCTCGGGGGCGCTGATTTCGACACCGTCCTCGCCCGATGGGTGGTGGAGACAGTACGGGAGGAAAAGGGCGTGAACTTGGAAAATGACCCCGTCGCCATGTACCATATCCTCACCAATGTCGAGCGAGCCAAAATCGACCTCTCCAGTACGACAGAAACAACCATCATCATCCCTTACATCGCCCTTACCGAACAGGGTCCGGTACATGTTCATCTCACCATCTCCCGAGAACGGTTTGAGCACCTCGCCGCATCTCTCTTCGAGCGGGCGTTCTCCCTTGTCGAAGCAACCCTCCGAGAGGCTCGGGTTTCCCCGTCCCAGGTGGATGTAGTGATTCTGAGTGGAGGCTCGTCTCGCCTCCCCCTTTTCCAAAAAACCATGCGCTCCATGTTCCCCCAGGCAGAATTCAAGGCCGAGGTAAACCCCGACGAGGTAGTCGCCTTAGGAGCAGCGGTTCATGCCGCCATGCTTGAGGGTCGCCTGAGCCACGTGGAGCTCCGAGACGTTCTCCCCCATTCTTTAGGAGTCCTTGACGATGACGGACGCTTCGTCTCCCTCATCGAAAGGGGAACGATTTACCCGACGGTTGCCACAAGGATTTTCACCAATACCCAGGACGACCAAGACCAGGTCGTGGTGAAGGTGCTCCAGGAACGAGAAGGGAGCCTTAAACTCCTCGGCCATTTTCACTTTCATTCCCAAAGGAGGTGGAGGAAAGGAGAGGCCAGACTCGCTATCAGTTTCATCGTCAACGGGGATGGCGTCCTTGAGGTGGTAGCCGAGGACACCGATACCGGGGAAGCAGCAACCCTCGCCATAACCGGTAGCGTTTTCGGGACGCCAGACGGTGAGGAGCTTGCAGAGCAGAGAGGAACAGGTATTGAGGTTTTCTGAATACCAATACAGGGGGTGCAAAAGGTGGCCCAGAAGAAACTTGCAGTTCCAGAAACGCAGAAAGAGGCCAAGGATGTTCAGGTGCGTACAGGCATTAAGCCTCTTGAGGAAGAAGGCCTTCAGGCACGACGGGAAGAAGCCCGCAAGAGAGCTCAAGAGCGGGCAAGGGCAAGGACACTTGCAAAACGTCAGGCAATGGCTGAACGCATTTCAAGTGCTGCCGAACAACTCCTGGCCGGGGTCGAGGAAGCCTCATCAGCCGTGGAAGAGCTCTCCAAGGCTATGGAACAAATCGCTGCCGGTGCAGAAGAAGCCTCAAGCGCTGCCGATGAGTCAAGAGCCGCCGTGAACCAAATACGGGGGAGCGCTTCAAACATCCAGGCGATGGTTCAGGAGATGGTCCGGAGCACCACCAACGCCCAAAGTGCGACAGGTGCCATGAGCGAGAACGTCCAGGGGCTCATCAGGGCCGTTGACGAAGCGGCAAGGAAAAATGAGGAGTCTGCAGCGCTTATCCGCAAGCTGGAGGAACAGTCCAACAAAATAGAGGAAATCGTGAAGACCGTTGTCATGATTGCCGATCAGACAAACCTCCTGGCACTTAATGCGGCAATCGAGGCAGCCCGGGCAGGAGAGCATGGAAGTGGCTTCGCCGTGGTAGCCGATGAGGTTCGAGGGCTTGCCGAAATCTCTGAGCGCTCAGCTCGAGAGATCACCGGCATTGTCGCAAATATTAAGGAAGCCGTAGCCAGAACCGTGCAGGATATCCAAAAAATCGTCGAGGAGTCCCAGTCCCAGGTGACCCTTGGGAAAGAGGTTACGGAGCAACTTGAGGATATTATGGCACGCTTTGTGGAAATGGTGGCCCACATGAACCGGATATCCCAAGACATGGGTGAGATTGCCAATGCAGCCCAGGAACTCCTCGAGTCGTCGGAGCAGGTAGCGAGCGGCTCGGAAGAGATGAGTTCTGCCGCTCTCGAGGCTTCCAAGGCCGTTGAAGAGCAAGCGAAGGCCTTTGCGCAAACTCAGACTGCAGCCCAAGAGCTCGTAGAACTTGCAGAAGAGCTGAAGACATCCACCGATACCGAAAAGGCCTCGGAAACCCTCGCAGCCGCGGCAGAAGAGCTTTCCTCAAACATCGAGGAACTCTCAAGCAGCGCCCAGGAGATCAGCACGGCTCTCGGACAGCTGGAGAAGGGAGCCCAGGTGCTCGCAGAATCCACAGAACGCTCGAGGCAACTCGTCGACGCCCTGGCAAAGAGAATCGATGAATTGCGAAGCATCGTGGCTGGAGATGTGAAACTCCTCGCAGAGCTCACGGAGCGGATCCGAGCCAATCGTGTAAACATTGAGAAAATGATCGAGGGCATCTCTACCGCATCGGCCTCGTATGCCGAAGCCTCGCGGAACGTGGAAACGCTCTCTGAGCGGGCTCGACAAATAGGAAAAACTGTGGACACCATCGATAAGGTGACCATCCAGACGAATATGCTTGCCGTAAATGGATTCATCGAGGCCGCTCGGGCGGGAGAATACGGAAAGGGATTCGCAGTGGTGGCCAACGATATTCGAAACCTGGCAAACGAATCCGGAAAAAATGCCGAGCAAATCAAAGACCTTGTCACCGCCATCCAGTACCAGGTGCAACTTGTGGCAAGCGACATCGCTGACTCGGCAAGGGTTGCGGCTGGTGAGGTTGTGAAAGCGCGGGAAACCACAAAGCTTCTTGAAAACGTCGCCAAAGCGATGCAGGATCTGACGTCCAGACTCGACGCCGTGGAACGAGAACTCGAGCAAATCTCCGCCGCCGTCGAAGAATCCGGTAAGGCCATTGAGCAAATCAACGCCTCAGCCGTGGAGTCTGCCTCAGCCATCGAGGAAGCTGCTAAAGGTGCTCGAGAGCAAGCAAGGGGCGTGGAGGAACTTGCTAAGGCTATCGAAGAAATTGCTGCCACCGCCGACGAGCTGCAACATGAGGTGGGGGTATGACCATGGTAACCACAAGCGAAACCAAGTACGTTACCTTTGCCATAGCCGGGGAGATGTACGCCGTTCCGGTGCATCTCGTGCGGGAAATCGTACGGCCTCCAAAAGTCACAAGGATCCCACTCGTGCCGGAACACATCCTCGGTGTGGCGAACCTCCGCGGTGAAGTGCTCCCCATTATGAGCCTTCGCCGAAGGCTTGGGCTCCCCGAAGAAGATCTGGAAACCTCAAAGATTGTGGTCCTGCACTCGCAGGAAAGGATACTGGGGATTGTCGTCGACCGAACGGCCCAGGTGATTCAGGTTACGGAGGATCAAATCGAGAGTGCTGCCACCTCAAGCGAGTTCGTGCAAAAAGTCATCCGCACCGGGGACGCGCTGGAAATGGTTCTCGAGGTGGAAAAGTTCTTTGGCTCTGGTGAGGAAGGAGAAGCGCGCTGGGACCGTTTCCAGGGTACCCGAGAAACCGAGAAGAAAACAAAGGAAAAGGTGACCGAAGAGCATCTCCAGATTGTCACCTTCGCCCTGGAAAACGAGGAATACGCCTTCCCTATCGAAGAGGTTCAGGAAATCATCCGTTACTCAAAACCAACCGAAGTTCCCGATGTTCCCCCTTACGTGAAGGGTGTCACCCACCTGAGGAACGCGGTCCTTCCCATCATCGATCTGCGAACCATGCTCGGTCTCCCTGTGTCTCCGATTGATGAGTTTACCAAGGTCATCGTTCTCCGCTTGAAGGAAAAATGGCTTGGGCTCGTCGTCGACCGAATCCACGAGGTACTCCGAATCCAAAAAAGTGAAATCCAGAAACCCCCGGCCTTTGTGGAACAGAGCGAACGAGGGGAGATTTCGGGTATCGTCCGCAGAGGGGACAGGACCATCATGGTCCTTAAGGCCGCTTCGCTTTTTGCAGAGGAAATTGCAAGCCTTGGGGGAGGAGAGGAAAAGGAAGAAGTGACTTCTGCAAGGCAAGAGTCGGAAATGCAGTACATCGTTTTCCGGGTCGACGAAGAGCACTATGGGGTACCCATCGAAGAGGTGCGCGAAATTAACCGGGTAGCAACCATCACAAGGATTCCAAAATCTCCAGAATTTCTTGAAGGAGTGATGAACCTCCGGGGAGAGGTAATTCCGATTGTGGACCTGCGGAAACGCTTTGGGTTGCCACAGGCCATCCGAAACGAACTAACCCGCATCATCGTGGTAGAAGTCGGGGGAGGGAAAACGGGGTTCATCGTGGATGCCGTGGAGGGCGTGGAGAAAATCCCCGAAAGTGCCATCGCTCCGGTACCGGATGCAGTGCGCTCTGGAGAGGCGGGACGGTTTGTCGAGCGGATAGCCCAAAAGGGAGAAGAGGTCATTCTCATCCTAAACATGACCAGAATCCTCACCGAAGAAGAGACGCAACTCATGGAGGAGGCAGTAACTAAGGGTACTCGTGAGGGAAACCATAAGAAAGCCACCGGCAAGAAGGGTCTTAAAAGGGCCTTGGACACAGAATGACCATGGAAAAGTGGCGTGTCCTCGTTGTTGACGATTCAGCCCTGATGCGGAAAGTACTCAAAAAAATCATCGCGTCCGATCCAGCCTTTGAAGTCATAGACACCGCAAGGGATGGAGAGGACGCAGTGGAGAAAGCTCGAGCACTGCGACCCGATGTCATTACCATGGACGTGAACATGCCGAGAATGGATGGTCTGACGGCTCTCCAGATTATTGTTGAGGAAGCCATCGCCCCGGTGGTTGTGGTTTCTTCCCTCACCCAGGATGGTGCAACCACGACTTTCGAGGCTCTGGAGCTTGGAGCCTTCGACTGTGTCGCCAAACCAGGAGGAACGGTGTCACCCGACCTCTACCTTGTGCAGCAGGAGCTCCTTGAAAAGCTTCGAGCAGCCTGTAAGGCATCGCGAAGGGGAAGGGCTCTCCGTAAGCTCGCGGAGCGGAGATCCCTTCCCCGCGTGGAACGCAAAGTTACTCTCCGAAAAGCACCAGCAGTGCCGTTTTTCGCCGTAGCTATCGGGATATCCACCGGGGGTCCAAAAACCATTTATGACGTCCTGCCTTACCTCCCTGCCAACCTCAATGCGGCAGTCTTTCTCGTGCAGCACATGCCACCTGCTTTCACGAAATCGTACGCAGAAAGGCTGGACAACTACTGCGCCCTGAGGGTTGTGGAAGCGGAAAACGGTATGGAGGTTGAACCGGGTACGGTGTACGTAGGCAAGGGGGGGTACCATCTGAAAGTTGAACAGCAGGGAGAGCGCCTCGTCATCCGGCTCTCCACGATACCCAAGCACATGTTCATGCCCTCGGTTGACGTGATGATGTTTTCAGTCCTTGAGGTTTTCAGAGAGCGAACCGTAGGAGTTCTCATGACCGGAATGGGAGACGATGGGGCAGAGGCCATGGTAAAGATACGGCAAAGCGGTGGCTATACCATTGCCGAGTCCGAGGAAACAGCCATCGTCTTTGGCATGCCCCAGGAGGCCATTGCCCGAGGAGGGGCAGAAGTTGTGCTCCCCTCCTACCGAATTCACGAGGCCATTGTGAGAAAGGTGGGGGTGAGGAAGGAATGAGGGTTCTCGTGGTTGACGACTCACCGCTTGTACGGAACATGGTGAAAAAAGCCTGCTTAGGTTCGGAATTTGAGGTGGTTGGAGAAGCAAAGAACGGCGAAGAAGCAGTGACGCTCTACCGAGAGCTCCTCCCCGACATTGTGACCCTTGATGTGACCATGCCGGTGAGAGATGGCCTTTCAGCTGCAAGAGAGATTCTCGCCTTTGACCCCCGCGCGAGAATTCTCCTCCTCAGCGCCATGGGGGACGAGGGACTTCTTGCCGAGGCTCGAGCGCTGGGCATCACATCCTCTTTGCAAAAACCTTTTACCCCTCAAGCTCTCCTCTCAGCGCTACAAAACCTTTCCAAGAGGTGATACGGTGGAGCGAAATCAATCGAACGAGATCGTCGAGGCTTTCGTGGACGCTGCGAGGGAGGTCTCTGCCCAGATCCTCGGAGTGGAAATCGAAAAACGGCAGGAGGAAGCAAGAAATTCGCTCATTGCTTTTGACGGAGTGGTGGCCATAGTCGGGTTCTCGGGTGCGCTTTCAGGGCGGCTCCTTTTGGGAATCCCAGAAACACTCTCTGTGGCACTCTTCTGCTCCATGGGCGGAGAAACCCAACCATCCCCTGAGGAGAAACTCCTCACCGCCAGTGAATTTGGAAACCTCGTTGCCGGTCACGCACTTACAAGGATAAACAATCGCTTCCAAGGGTATAACCTTCGGCCTTCTCCCCCGAGTTCTTTCCTTGGGAAACACATAGTGTTCTTTAACCTTGGCATGATGGGATCCTGTGTAACCCTTTCCACTTCTTATGGAGAAATCACGATGGATATCGCACTCAAGGAGGAACAATGATTGGGGAACTCGGCACAGCTATTCAGGAAGTCCTCTCGGCGTTTGGAGTGGAGGTCGCTTATTTGCAGACGAGGGTGACCGACTCCCACCGTGTAGAAGGGTTTCTCTGTATAATCACCGGGCTTTTAGAGAGAGACGGGGAACGAAAGGGTATCATGAGCCTCGAGCTTGACCAAGAAGGAGCCTCCTTTCTGGCAGGTATCATGATTGGAGATCCAGAGGGTTTTTCCTCGGAAATGGGACTCAGTGCCCTTTCGGAGCTCGCCACCATGGTATGCGGTGCTTTTCTCGCCCGCCTGGATGTGCCGCTCCTTGCCACCCCTCCAACAGGGGTCGTGGGAGAAGACCTTCAGGGTATTTTGAGTGTCATGCCGGCATGGAAAGTACAGCTTCGTCTCGGGAGGGGATCACTTGTTGCTGGTCTAAGCCTATCCTAAGGGGGGATACCCGATAGAAGGCCTCACAATACTTTTTGCCGATGACGACCACCTCACGCGCAAGATCGTTGGGCAGTACATAGAGAAGAGTGGGTACGAGGTTAAGGTGGTCAGCAATGGCCGAGAGGCTCTGGGATGTTTTGAGGAAAACCCTCACAGGTATCGTATTATCATCACAGACCTTGTTATGCCAGAAATGGATGGCTTTGATCTCATTACGGCCATTCGTAACCGCTCGCCTTACGTGTATCCATACATCATTGTCCTCTCTGGCCATGGTGAAGAGGAGTTCGTCATTAAGGCATTAAGGCTCGGGGCGGACAACTTTCTGGAGAAACCGGTATCGGCTAAGAAACTCGCCGCCTACATTGCATCAGGGCTACAAAAGCTCACCTGGCTTATTCTGGACATTTTTCTTGAACTTCCCTCAAAAATCCTGGAGTTTCAAGACGAGTACACAGGAAAACATATTCGGGACACTCGTATCGTGGCCTTCCTCTTAGCAAAAGCCTACAGCGAACGGTACGACGTGGGGGATCCCTCTTTTCCAGAGTGCATACAAGTCGCTTCTGCTTTCCATGACATTGGGAAAATAGTGCTCCCGGATAGCCTCTTGAAGAAAGCCGGCCCGTACACTCCGGAAGAACGACAAGCAATGGAACGCCATACTCTCTACGGTGCTCGTCTCCTTGAGGAAGCAGTGTCCCGCCACCCCGAAAACAAAATACTGCGAACCTGCTACGAGGTTGCCCTCTTCCACCACGAGCGGTGGGATGGATCGGGGTATCCTTACGGTCTCCGGGGAGAGGAAATTCCCCTTTCAGCAAGAATTGTAGCAGTAGCCGACGTTTTTAACGCACTGACCTCCAACCGGCACTACCGTCCTGCGTACTCTCTCGAGGAAGCCTTTGCGCTGCTTGAACGGGAAAGGGAGCGCTATGACCCCAAGGTGCTTTCTCTTCTCTTCGAATACCAAGGCTTCTTTGGCGCAATGAAGAAGAGGAGAACGGATTGACCAAAACCCCAGAAGCGTTGAGATAGTGTTA
>JACIZN010000086.1 GCA_014359405.1 Candidatus Caldatribacterium sp. | reverse complement strand
TTGCGAGGACGCTTTTCCCCGTCACCGCGAGGACCTTCCCTTCCAGTCACCGCGAGGACCTTTCCTCCCGATCGTCACGAGGACCTTTCTTTCCGGTCATCGCAAGGGCCTCTTTTCCCGGTCATCGCGAGGACCTCTTTTTTCGGTCATCGCGAGGAGCGAAGCGACGAAGCGATCTCATAGCCTCCCAAAAGAGACTGCTTCGGAGATGAAACAACGACCTCGCAGCGACCGAGAGGAGTCATCACGAGCGCAGCGAAGTGACCTCAAAGCCCCTGAAGGAAGACTACTCAGGAACAAAATCATGGCCCCGCAGTGACAACCAAGGGGTTGCGTGAGAGCCACAGGCCCGAAGTATTTCACAGTAACACCCTCAAATACCCTGATGGCAACACCAGGAAACGACAATCAGTAGAGAACTGGTCACTTTCGCCTCAGGAGAAATCCAGCCAACTTCTTCCCTACTTCAACCACTTTCTCGCCGCTTCGGGGACGGAGGAAGAGAATGAGCACCCCGTAGAAAACTGCTGTTGCCCCCACTACTCCCAGATACCCTGCCCACCCCCGGGCATAGGGACGCAACAAAAAGAGAAATGCCGCCATACAGACCGTGGCAAGAGCGATCTTCTTAAGGTTTCGGAGAAGTTCTCTCCCCCCGATACCCCCCAGGCGTCGGCGCAGGGTTTCGAAGAGCACAAGAAATATAAAAATGGCACTCAGGGAGGTGGCCAGGGCCAGTCCCCGGTGGGCCATGGAGCGCACCAGAAGGGCGTTAAGTGCAATATTCATAGCAAGCCCCATGACACCTACCTTAACGGGTGTAGCGGTGTCCTGAAAAGCGTAGAACACCTGCCCCACAATCTGTAAAGAAGCCGAAGCCGGCAAGCCCAGGGCATAGAAGAAAAGCGCCTGGGCAGTTACACCGGTAGCGTGCGGGTCAAAGGCCCCTCGTTCAAAGAGTATCTGAATGGTTTCCCGGGGAATTATCAGGAGCCCCACAGTGGCCGGAAGAATGAAAAGCAACAAGCCCTCTAAGGAGCGGGAGAAAAGGTCCCGGAGTTCTTCGATTTTCCCCCTTGTTACCTTGAGGGACGTGGAGGGATAAACCGCCTGGCCGATGGCCGAACCAAAAAGCCCGGTGGGAATCTCTCGAACCCGAAAGGCGAAATTCAAAGCAGTAATGGTACCTACAGGAAGCAGAGAAGCGAAAATACGGTCCACAATGAGGTTGAGGTACCCCACTCCCGTTCCCACAAGAATGGGAAGCATCAGTTTCCAGGTTCTGACCAGAATGGGATGGGAAAAGGACCACCGTCCCCCAAAGGGTTTCCTCTTCCTCAGGGCAAAGAAAAGAATCAGGAATTGTCCCAGGACTCCCAGCATATGGCCGAGGCTGAGACCAACAACGGGATAGCTCCTTGCCCACCAGAGAAAGGAAATCAAGCAGGTGTTATAGAGTAGACCAGCCAGAGCTGGCAGGGTGAAAACCTGATAAGCGTTCATGATGCCGGTAAAAAGACCCAAAAGCCCCAGGAACACTAAAGAAGGCATCATGAGGTATCCCATAGAGAGCGAAAGTGCTAAGCGCTCTCCCTGAAAGCCCGGGGCTATTGCTCTCACAAAATACGGCAAAAGAAGATACGAAACGAAAGTAGCAGCCACAAGGTACACTAATGAAGCCCGCAGAACCACCCGGGCACCCTCCCAGGCTTTTTCTTCCCCATGTTTTTCCCGCTCTTCAATAAAAAGGGAGATGAAAACGGTGGTTAAAGCTCCACTTACTAAACCGGCCAGCGTAGAAGGCAAAATCGTGGCTACGAGGTAGCTATCGGTAACAGCCCGGGCACCGAAGAAGTGGGCAATGAGGATTTCCCGCACAAAGCCGAGAACCCGGCTGGCAAAGGTGGCTACCAGAATAACGAATGCCGCCCTGGTAAGGCTTTCCTTTCGAAGATTCATGGAGTACATTATATCGAAGAATGCAGCGAGCAACAGGGCATCCCGTCAAGCGTGTCCGGCCAGCATGTTTCTATTCCGACTTTCACAAATTCACAAGTCTCCTAAACTCTTTGATTCCCAGTACCTTGCAAGATAAACCAAAACCAAACACAAGGTATAAAATCGATTGGAACGGCTTACCGAAGAGACAAAGTACAAATACCGAAACCAATCTAACGGGAGACAGGATAACCAGCAGTTTCTAAGATTTTGGCCACGATTCTCTCCCAGATGTACTCTTGCACCCGCCTTTGGGCTCTCTTCCCCATGGCTCTTGCATACTCTGGGGTTGCAGCAAGACCTTTGATGACATCTACCAGGGCTTCTACATCTTCCGGCGGGACAAAATAGATTTCATCCTCGCTGAACCAAGTTCGTAAATTGGGAAGATTTGGAGCAATGATAGGGCGGGCCACGGCAGCATATTCAAAGAGCTTGATTGGTGCACCGGTAGCAAGCGTCCCGGGAAGAACGGCGATGTCAAAATGGGAGATGTACTCGAACGCTTTCTCATGGGGCAATGCTCCAGTCCAGTGAATCCTTTTCGCAATGCCCAGGCTTTTCACTAAAGCCTGAAGCCTCTCATACCCTGCACCAAGACCCACAAATCATCACCTGGAAACGATCGTCCAACTTAGACAGTGCATGCAACAAAAGGTCCACCCGGTGCCAGGGGCTCAGGCTCCCCACGAAGCCAATCGTGCAGGTCTTGGGATCGGAGGAGAAAGGTGGTCGATCCTCCGAAAGCTTCAGGTCAAACTCGAGGAAACGAGAAGAAATACCGTTCGGAAGCACGAGAATTTTTTCTTCGGGTATCCCGAGCTGGACATAGTACTCCTTTGACCGCCGCTCAATAGCAAAGGGAGCATCAAGATAAGCGATTAATGGAATCCTGGCCACCTTTGCGAGGTATGCTCCGGCAAAGTCATAAATTGAGGCGCGATGAAAAACGAGGTCATAACTCTCTCGAGCAAGTGCCCGCCTTGCCATGCAGGCAAGGAGCCACTGCAGGGTTAACTCCACAAAATCCTTAGTCCACCAAGGGAGACAGCGAGCGATACTTCGCAGCCTGCCTCTTGCTGAGGCGTGATTATAAGGTTGAAGCGATGTCGAGCTAAGGAGGACAACTTTGTGACCCAGTTCCCGGAAGGCCCAAGACATTTCTAACACTTGTATTACGTCGCCACCGCGGCCAATTAGGCTACAGATGAAAACAACACGCATATTTGAGAAAGCTCTGACCAAACTTGATCTGAAAGCGGCACAAAACACCACAGACAGCCATCCGCGTCTTCACGCCTTCACATGGACGTTCCTCATTCGGGCAATTTTGCACGTGGATCCTAACGATAACTGAACTTGGCATCCCCAATCTTGGTATTCTTAACCACTGTTCGCCATAAAAGCTGCGACTTGGTCCACCGGACCGCGAAGACAACCATATTACCCAAGAAAAAGAACAGAACCATCACCATCCCCAGACTGCAGGCAGATCCGGCAGAGCGAATTCACCAACTACCCTTATCCTTGTTTAGAGATTAGTCTACCGACCAACAGCTTTTGCGGCCAAAATCCGCTCCAAGGCGGAAGCAATCAGGTCAGCCCGGGCGTCCCAGGTCTCCCGTTGCGCTATCTCACCCGTGCAATGCCGGAAATCTTCGCTCCCAGCCAGGGCCACCGCCTCCAAGATTTTGCTGGCAAACTCCTCGGGGGTCCGGGCAATCAGCACCCCCTCAACCTCGCGGCACATAGGCAAGTCGGTGCTAACCACCGGCTTCCCAGCTGCCAGGTACTCCCACAGTTTTATCGGCGAACACGCCTCCGTTATCTTGTTAAGCTTGAAGGGGATGATCCCCACATCGAACCAGCGCAGATACTCGGGAAGCTCCTCATAGGGCTTCATCCCGAGCCAGAAGACGTTCCCCAGATCTAAAATGCCGCTTTTTGAAAGGGTGCCGTCATAGTCGCACCCAATGAGAATAAAGAGTACCTCAGGGAGCCGCCTCGCGACTTCCATTAGGAGACCGTAGTCGACCCAGCGGGCCAGTGCCCCGTGGTACCCTACTACTAACTCGTGCCCCGCCAGCACATGGCGAAGGTCTGGGGGCGGAACAGCTCGAGACCGATCCCGAGCCCGAGAGAAGCTCTCATAGTCAACCGCGTTGGGACACAGGATAACGTCAGCCCTTTTCGGCCTGACAACGTCGTAAAGCTTCCGAGAGGCGGCTAGTACCAGGTCAGCCCGCCGGAGCATCGTCTCGTGGTCAGCCTCGGCAACACCCCCCACTTCCAAGTCATCCACGAAATCGTAGATGACCACAGGGTTCTTGAGGCTGTTGACCAAATCGTGATGGACGGCCCAGCTCACGAAGAGGACGGGCGACTCCACCTCCGAAAACACTTGCCAGGGTACGTGGCAGACATATAGATTAGACTCCACCTTCTGGAAGCCCCGCACCTGATCCACGCGGCTGTTGGGGGTGCAGTAAAAGAACAGAAAGCCCTGCCGGGCCAGGGCCCGGGCCAGCTGTTGAGGGCGCTGGAACATGAAGTTCCAGTCAATGGTAGGCGGATAGATTATTACGCCCCTAGTTATGGCCGAAGCCTTCAGGATAACCCTCAGCTCCCGACGGTACCCTTGGAGATCTTCGAGCGGCAGGTTGCGAAAGAAGCTAACGAGCTTATACCAGACTTTAAGCACTTTAGTCTGAACGGGCGAGGGCAGCAACCGAAAAATCCGGCGAAGCAGTATTCTAACCAATCCCAAGGTAAATCTGGGGGCAGCGTTCTTCTGCAGGCGCCAAAGATATCCAACTATGCGGTCGGCCATTCGGTACCTGCGCGTTTCCAGCTCCAAGATACGACTTTGTGCCCGGTCCACCTCTGCAGCTTTTCGTTGGATCTCAGCCTGCAGCGCTTCCAAAGCTCCTTCTAGTTCGGCAACTTTCCTTTCCAGCTCCACTATGCGCCGCTCGGCTCCAACTCGCAGTGCCAGCGCATCCGCAAGCGCAGCGTAGGCCGCACCCACCTCCTTGCTCTCTCCAACACTGGATCTCTCCCAACCGCTAATCACCAGCTTTTCGTTACCGACTACACCTAGACATGCCACTAAATAGCACCTCTGATCAAGAGGGACAATTCCAGATCGGTGAACCTCTAAGACCAAGCGCCGCACGTCCGGATCCAAGCCCCTAAGGCCATTGATAAACGCCTCAGTCCAGCTAGCCCCAAAGAACTTCCTCCCAACAACACTCAACCCTGCCGCTTGGAACACATCTGCTAAGTCGTACAGTGGCACTTCTTTACCAAATGGCCATAGACCTTCACCAGCGTTTTGAATGCGCCATAACCAATACCAATAGCAACGAAGATTAGGCACCAATACCAGAACGTATTTCTTAGCTCTGCTAGCCATGCCCTTTAAGAATTGAACTTGATAATCAAAATTATAGTGTTCAAGCACTCCGGCATTGAAAACCAAGTCATATTCAGGCTTGCCCGACTCAAACACATCACCATGGACGAAGCACGCAATTAACCCCTCTTTTTCAAAAAGTTGCCGAGCATATTCCAAAGCCTCTTGAGAAGCATCCAGTAGTGTAACATGATAAAGACCAGTCCGAGCAAGGGCTAGACTTTGCCAGCCAGCTCCACAACCAGCCTCCAAGATAGTAGCCCCCGGCGCTAATAGACTAGTAATTGCTTGTACAAACTCTTTATGAAACTCTTTCAAAGCATCATCTTCTTCAACCAATGGAAGCAGCTTGTAATATTCATCCCACTTCTGAATCTCGCCTTTGACCATATCCCACATAAGAGCTCCTCCAAATGACGTTTAAACTGAATAAATAAAAAATGTCCCTTCCAGCCTAGCGGCCTTCTTGAAGTGACGGCACATTACCTCATCACAGCCCCCAGGCGCGTCTCGGTGTTCGCCCGTTGTATATCACATGGGTATCTGGACTGAAAAGTACAATTTTATATCTCATTGTTCGACCCGAGCAACCATAACCGAGGCCTTGTAAGCCTCTACCACTTGCTTCGGATCACCCAGTGCTCGCACTCTGCCCCTCTCCAACCATAACGCTTGATGACACCAGCTTTCTACAGTAGTAAGGTCATGAGTCACGAGCAAGATGGTTTTCCCCCTCCTCTTGAACTCCTCTATCTTGGCCCGACTCTTTTCAGCAAATCGGGCATCCCCTACGGCTAACACCTCGTCAAGGAGAAGAATATCGGGGTCCACATTCACTACTACCGAAAAGGCAAGGCGCATGTACATTCCGGAAGAATACGTTCGTACCGGGGCATCGATGAAATCTCTCAGTTCGGCAAACTCGATTATTTCCTCCATCCTGTCCATGACTTCCCGCCGGGACAATCCAATAGCCAGGCCCCCGATAACTATGTTTTCCCTACCGGTGAGCTCCGGATGGAAACCGAGGCCCAGGTTAAGAAGCGCAGAAAGTCGGCCGTTCACCACAACCTTTCCCGAAGTCGGCCGATAGATACCGGCAATAAGGCGGAGCAACGTGCTCTTCCCCGCGCCATTTGGACCGATAACCCCAAGGACCGTACCCTCAGGAACTGAAAAAGAAACCTCTTTCAAAGCTTCCACGTACTGTCGCGAATTTCTCTGCGCAAAAAGATGGCCCTTAAGCAGGGCTTCTTTCAGGGTAGTATAACCGCGCGGGAGATGCTTCGGAAACCTTTTCGTGACGCGGTCGACAACTATCGCTTCCTTCATAAGTACTCCGCAAAGATTTCACGGTTTCTCTCGAACACCCACGCGCTAAAAACCAAAAGCACAACCGAAAGCGCGGCCACTAACCCCAGATTCCTCCAGTTGGGCCAGGCACCGTAGAAAAAGATGTTGCGATAGGCGCTGATTACCGTAGTCATCGGGTTCAATTTGAGGAGCCACTGGAACTGCACCGGGACCACGGAAAAGTCGTACATGATAGGCGTGAGAAAGGATGCAGCCATCAAGATATGTTGCACAATGTAGCGGAGGTCACGGAAAAAGACATTGTAGGTGGCAGTGAAGTAGACGATCCCCAACGCGAAAAGGAACTGGACCGCCATCACAACGGGGAGGGCGCAGACATTAAGTCGAACAGGTACTCCAAATACCAGAAGAAGAGCTATCAGAACAGGGAGCGAAAATGTATAGTTCATCATACCTGTTCCCACAGCAACAACGGGCAGGATCTCCGCGGGAAAAACTGCGTTTTTAAGAAATCCAGCATGGTCCACAAGGCAGTTGGTACCCATGGTAATAGCCTCGGCAAACCACATCATCCAGGGGAAAAGACCACAGAGAAGGAAAGCCGGAAACTTTGGGATGTTAATACGGAGGAAAGTAGAAAAAACGAGGGTGTAGACACCAGTCATGACCAAAGGGTTTATAAGGGTCCAGAAAAAGCCAAGCCAAGTTCCCCGGTAGCGAAGCTTAAGCTCCCGCCGTACAAGCTCTACAACCAAGGGCCAGCGATTAAACACAGTATTTACTACTCGAACGCTTGAGTTCATACCCACATTATCTCGAATAGAAACAAAATCTTCTCTTTCCCGCGCAATCGTGTCATTGCTCAACAAGTTCTCCCTGTTAGCTATTTTAATGTGCAAGCCGGATCCATGCAATAACCTTGTATAGGTTCACATCATGTGGGACACTCTACAATCCCAGTATCCCTCAGGTACTCCCAGGAGAAGTCCCCTGCCGAAACGATTCTAAAAAGGGACATACAAGTTACCCTCGGTCGAAGAGCTTTTTGGCTTCCCACCCACGCCTATCAAGAACTTTTCGCCATAACCATCCTGGAAACTCAACCCACTTTAAAGGGTCGAAAAGGTAGGCCATACGGGCCTTATTGAGGGCACTTATGTGGCCACCGTTTTCGAGAAGAATTTGGTGGAACTTCATCCTTGCCCGCACGTGAATCCTTTCTAAAGGTGTGAGCAAGTTAAGATTGGGGAGAACGTACTTTTGGTAAACCAGGAGATTCTCCTCCTAGAAACGCTTGTCGCCTTTATAAAGGGCAGAAGTGCTGACCAAGTCTGGATACATACGCCACTTGACGGTTACTTTGGGAAGAAAATGAATCCTGTATCCCTTTCGAAGACACTTCAACCAGGTATGCCAATCCTC
>JACIZN010000085.1 GCA_014359405.1 Candidatus Caldatribacterium sp. | reverse complement strand
ATTGCTGGAAGCATCCCGGAGTAGAAAGGTTTGAGGTGGAGCCAGACAAGGCGATGCGGAAGGGTTCGTGACGGTTGCGCAAGGTGCTCTTTCAATCGTTCGGCAAAAGAGAGGGCTATGGGGTCGCCCAAGAACTCGTAGTAGTATGGGAGGTAGTCGAGATTTTTGGTGGGCGGAAGGAGCATCCGGTCTTTGCGCTGGCGAAGGGAGGCAATTTCTCCGAGAATTTCTCGGGTTCTGTTAGAGAGGGCAAAGGGTTCGTCCCAGAAAAAGCGGATTCCCCACTCCCTGAGTCTTTGGGCAATCGTGGCAAGCTGCTGCGCAACGTACCTTTTGGCTTCAGAACTTTCCTCTTTCGGAACATCCACGAGGAACAGGGGAACCTTCCAGATTTCCTGGAGGGTCTCGAAGAAACCCACTGTTCCCTGGCAGATGGTCGAGGTGGCGAAGAGGAAATCAGGCTTAGGGAAGAATCGAAGTAAACTCATGCCGATGCTTTCCCGGTGGTAGCTGCAGAGGTCCTGAGAGAACCAGGCTTTTTCGGCTTCTGCAAGGGGAAGATGGGCAAATCCTAAGGCTGCCACAAGACCTGCCCCAATTTCCGGGTAGAAAGGGGCGAAAGAGGCGGCATGGAGGAACTCCGACGGAAAGAAGAGACTCGCCCAGGCGACCTTTTTCTTCCGCCCGTAGAGGGTCAGGATGGTGTGGATGGTTACCTGGAAAGAGAACTGTGCAAGATTTGGGTTTGGGTACTTCCGGCGGATCCACCACTCGTACGGTCCAAGGAGCTTAAAGAGAGTGGGACGCTCAATGAGGAAGCGAATCGTCCTGAGGAGGAAGGGTGAGGGGCTACCCATGACGAATCATCTCCAAAAAGGCATCAAGACGCGTCTCCCACTGGGCAAGCGAAGAGGTGAGATCGTGCTCAAGGAGGAGAACCGGAACTTCGAGTTCCCGGCGAAGGAGTCCGATTTCGTAGAGCTGGGGATCGCAGAATTTGGAGAAGAAGATGATGACGCCCCGTATGGGGAGCTCTCTGCAGAGCTTTTTCAGGAATTCCCTCCGCACTTTTCCGGGAAAGCGGGGGCAGGGAAGACGGTGAAGGAGCACAAGGCGTGCCAGATCCACAAGGGGGGAAAGGGAGGGCGTGAAGGGCTCAAGGAAAATGTAGGGACGCTCTTTGGGGATATCGGCAAGAACCACAAAGCCCCGAGCCTCAAGGAGAGGAAGAATTGCAGAAGCAAAATGCGAGCCAAGGAGAAGGAGGGAAGGACGGTTCTCTGCGCTTTCGCTCTTTTTTGGCGCTTCCTGGAGGGCTTTGCGCAAGGTGTTCTCGAAGGCCTCCCAGGATACCCCGCTCAGGGCAAGGAGCTCCTCGCTCAAAATCTTTAGGTTCTCTGCGAAGTACTGTACGGCTTCAGGAGAAGAAGAGGCTGGGACATCGAGGGGAAAAACGGACCGGTTGAGTGCACGCAGGGTTTCGTAAGTTCTCCGAGAGGCGTCGCAGGCAAGAGGGACTACAAATCCC
Organism: Candidatus Caldatribacterium sp.; assembly: GCA_014359405.1. NCBI lineage: Bacteria > Pseudomonadati > Atribacterota > Atribacteria > Atribacterales > Candidatus Caldatribacteriaceae > Candidatus Caldatribacterium > Candidatus Caldatribacterium oleiphilum. The sequence goes on along the minus strand of JACIZN010000085.1, from coordinate 6,624 downwards.
GAAAGGTCCTTGTGATTTATGGCCCATTGGGTAAAGGATTTACACAGTGCGCAGAAAGGAACTGGAAAGAGAGGGGATACCGAAAGGGAAAAGTCGGGCTCAAAGCAGATAGCCTCGAACCCGCAGGCAACAAGGAGTTCTTCGGGAACGTAGTGACAGAAGTACCCCAAAGCCCTCATCGTTAGAAGAAAATCCAAAAGAGCATCCAGGCGATGAATCCAAAGAGAGCGATGGGAAAGACAAAAAGGAGTGCCCACCCGAGTACAAAAACGCCGAGAATGAAGAAGAATAGAAAGGCAAAACCCCCGAGGATAAAGGGCAAGAAGAAGGGAAAGGTGTAGAGGAAGAAGGCAGAAAGCACTATGAGAGCAAGGAGAATCGCAAGAAAGAAAAGACACCGAATCATTCCTTCTCACCTTCCTGGGCAAGATTTATAAGGAGCCTTGCCAGGTTCTGGGACGCAAAGTCTGGAGGAAGGAATCCCGAGAGGATGGTTTTTGCCGGGACATCCTTGCCCCAGAAGTTCCGGTTGGCTTCAGGGTCTTCTTTGAGCCTCGTGCCCTCAAGGGAAATCCCAACGAAAATCCCCCGGGAGATCGCGTAAGCATAGCAAGGAGCAGAAAGATCAGGGTCCATGGTTGCCGAGAATCCCCTTCCAGTGGGTCCCAGGGCTACAGCAAGATTCCCCCCAAGAACTATGGTGTCTCCTTTGGGTTCCCGCATGAAGAAAAGAACGATATCCTGGGACTGGACACCCGCTTGAATTCCCACCTGTACTCCCTGGATGGTGTAGAAAGCGGGTCCGAAAAAGGTTGTCCGGTCTCTTCCCCGGGCAAAGAAGACTCCCTTCCCCTCGGCTATGCCGACGAAAAGCCCAACCCGCCGCACTCCTGGGAAAACCGCAATGCCCCAGGCCTTCTCGAAAAATGAAGTAAGGATTTTCCGGTCCACCGACTTTGAGAGCTCGTAGAGCACCTCGATGGACCGGTTCAAGAGTTCTTCCTCAGAGGCGAAGGAAAGAGGAGGAAAGGCAAAAAGGGAAAGGAGTATTCCGGCAAAAACGAGGAACTTCATGCCTCGTACTCCTTTTGCGATGGGGCTTGTGCGAGGAGGAACTTCATGACCTTTCCGGTTGCAGTCTGAGGAAGGTCGGGAACAATTTCCACAAGGCGTGGAACCTTGTAGGGAGGGAGGCGCTTCTTGCAGAAACTCACAATCTCCCGGGGGTCAAGGGTACACCCTTCTTGAGGAACGATGTAGGCCTTGACGACCTCGCCCCGGAGTTCCCGTCTCACTCCGACAACGGCAGCTTTGGCCACACCCGGGAAATCGAGGAGGACTTCTTCGACTTCCTGGGGGTACACATTGAAACCCGAAACGATGATGAGCTCTTTTTTCCTTCCCTCGATGTAGAGGACGCCCTGATCGTCCATTCTCCCCAGGTCCCCAGTGAAGAACCATCCCTCCCTGAAGGCTCGGGCATTCTCTTCAGGATTTGCAAAGTATCCAGGGGAAATGGGGTCGCCTGAGAGGATGATTTCTCCGACTTCGCCCTGGGGGACGTCTTTCCCTTCCTCGTCAACAATGCGCAAGTTTATAGCATCGATGACCCATCCTGCCGAACCAGGGACACGGACTTCAGGGGAGGGGTTTACTGAGACCACCGGTGAAGCCTCGGTAATGCCGTATCCCTCGATGATGCGGAGTCCAAAGGCGCTCTCAAAGGCTTCCCGAACTCGCGCCGGCAGAGCATCCCCACCGCATATGAGGAGCCGCAGGGGATGGAGGTCAAAGGGAACCCTTTTCCTTGCTCCCGCAAGGATTGAAAAGACTGCAGGGACTCCGAGGAAAACGGTGGACTGGTCCCTCTTGAGAGCAGTAACGAACTCCTCAAGGGGATAGAGGGAAGGGACAAGGGTGAGCGTCATCCCCTTCATGAGGGGGAGGAGGTAAGCGATGGAAAACCCGAAAACGTGGAACATGGGGAGAATCCCGAGCATCCGGTCCTCAGGAGAGATGTCCACAAGGTCGAAGCAGCTGTCGATATCCGAGAGGAGGTTCCAGTGGGTGAGCATCACGAGTTTCGGTGTTCCTGTGGTTCCTGAGGTCGGAAAGAGTGCCGCTACCGGGCTATCGAAATCAGGCAGCGGAAAAGATGAGGGGAGGAATTTCAAGGGGTATGCAGTGACTCCATCCTTCCCCATAAGGGCAAAGGGAATGTCAGGGTCTTCGAGCTTTGTCTCGGTGAGGATGAACTGCGCGGAAGAGGCTTTGAGGATTCTAATCCACATATCCTGGGGCGTGCGCGGGGAAAGGGGAATAGGAATGACCCCAAGGCGGAGGCAGGCAAGGTAGAAGCGAAGCGCAGGAAAGCTATTCCCGATGGCAGTGACAACTCTGCATCCGGGAGTCACGCCTGCCTCTCGCATTCGTTCCACTTCTTTGTCGATTTCCTTTAAGAGCTCTTCATAGGAGAGGCGTTCTTTCCCAAAGGAGACGGCCGTTTTGTCGCGGTACTCACGGGCTATACTCTTCAGGCGTTCGGGAATGGTTGTTTTCATAGTCGACCTCCTTTTTCTCCTCCATTGTAGCATAAACGGTATGCCGAGGTGAGAAAGATGGTATAATGTTCCGAAAAAGTGGGTAACTGGATGGACGAGAGGAAGTTCTGGCTCTAAGGGGATCGGGGCAAGGGTTTCTTTCATGACCCAGGTGGACAAGACATTGTGAACCGGCAGATCGGTCATATTCTCAAGGTGGACAAAAAGCCTGGAGTTTTTCTTGTAGGGAAAATAGTGCAGAAGTAGTCGTGTACCCCCGAGTTCGTCTCAGGAAAGGGAGAGAGAAGCGCCTCCTCTCCGGTCATCCCTGGGTGTACCGTACCGACATCGAGGTTGTCCGGGGTCCGGCTCAGCCAGGGGATATTGTACTTTTAGAGAACTTTCGAGGAAAAACCCTTGGTCTTGGGTATTACAACCCTGCCTCTCTCATTGCGGTTCGGGTCCTCACCGAGAATCCGGAAGAGAGAATCGATACTGGTTTTTTCATCCGAAGAATCACGCAAGCCCTTGTGTACCGTTTGCGTCTTTTCGAAGAGGAAAAGACCAGCGCCTTCCGGGTTGCCTTCGCAGAGGCTGATTTCCTTCCTGGGCTCATCGTGGACAAATACGGTCCTTTCCTTGTGGTACAGTTTTTGACCCTGGGGATGGAGAGAAGGCGCTCGGAAATTCTTGAAGCCCTCGAAGAAGTCCTGCGCCCTGAGGGTATATATGAGCGGAGCGATGTTGAGGTTCGAAAGAAAGAGGGTCTTGGAGAGCGCGCTGGGTGGCTTTCTGGGGGAGGAGATACGAGAATTCCCATCCGCGAGAATGGACTCTCTTTCCTCGTGGATATTGCTCAAGGGCAGAAAACAGGGCATTTCCTGGATCAGCGAGAGAACCGGTACGCGCTTTACCGCTATGTTCAGGGGGCGAGGGTTTTGGATTGTTTTACATACACCGGGGGATTTGCAATTCATGCGGCCGTTTTTGGGGCGCGGGAAGTTGTGGGTATCGATGTTTCTGAATGGGCTATTGCCCTTGCCTGGGAAAACGCCCGCCTGAATGGTGTAGAGGACCGGGTACGTTTTGCTCCTGGTGACGTCTTCGACGTTCTTCGAGAACTCCATAGAGGAAACGAGCGTTTCGACGTTGTGGTTCTCGACCCTCCGGCTTTTGTGAAAGGGAAGGAGGCTCTGGAGGGAGCCCTTCGGGGTTACAAGGACATCAACCTCTTTGCCATGAAGCTTCTGCCCCCCGGGGGAATCCTTATGACCTCCTCCTGTTCCCACCACCTGAGCGAGGACCTTTTTCTTAGGGTCCTTTCTGAAGCGGCCCGGGATGCAAAGAGGCGCATCCAGATTCTTGAGCGTCGAGGACAGGCGCAGGACCATCCTGTCCTTTTAGGGTATCCGGAGTCCCGTTACCTCAAGTGTTTCATCCTCCGTGTCCTGTGATATAATGGCATTGAAGTATTTTCGTGCTCAAAAAGGAGGAATGGATGTCACCCTTTCCTCAGTTCAGCGAAGCGGTGTCCCTTGCCCTGCACAGCATGGTGCTTTTGGCGCAGAGTGCTTCTCCCCTTACCGTGCGGGAGATGGCAGAGCAGACTGGTGCTTCTTTCCATCACCTCGCCAAGGTCTTCCAGCGCCTGCGTAAGGCGAACCTCGTCGTTTCTTCCCGGGGGCCGAAGGGTGGATTTGCCCTTGCCCGCTGCCCGGAGCGTATCACCCTGCTTGAGGTCTACGAGGCCATAGAGGGGTCGGTGCCGGAGAAGATATGCCTTTTGGGGGCGGCCTCTTGTCCTTTCACCCAGTGCATCTTTGGAGGACTCCTCGGGGAATTCGCTCTCCGTTTCCGAGACTACCTTGCTTCCCATACCCTTTCTGATGTCTGCCGAAAGGAGGCCGACTGTGGAGTACTGCTCTCTTGACGAGGCGGTTCTTGTTGCTTCTTCGGAAGCGTTTTCCGGGTGGAAGATGTACGACCGGGAGAATGTGCAGGTTGTCCATATCCTTGTTCCTCCTGGAGGTTCTGTCCCCTTGCACGCTACACCGCAAGATGTTCTCTTCTACGTTCTTGAAGGGTATGGGGTGTTCGTTATCGGGGAGGAAGAAAAGCAGGTTGGTCCTCACACGCTCATTGCAAGCCCCCGGGGTCTTCCTCACGGGGTGCGCAACGAAAGCCTTGGGAGTCTCCGTTTCCTCGTCGTGAAGCTCCCGGTCCAGGAATAGGGGAAAAGCAGTAAGGTTTTAGAATGGAAAATCAAAGGAGGTGTCGCAGTGCCGGAATTTCTGAATCCTTTCAGTGGAATGGTGCCCGGTCGGAAATTGACCAAGGAGGAGCTCATCCGCGCGATTCGACTGAATCTTGCGGCCGAAGAAGAAGCGGTACACCTCTACATGGCCCACGCGGAGGCTACCGATCATCCCCTTGCCAAGAAGGTTCTCATCGACATTGCCAATGAGGAGCGAGTTCACGCCGGAGAGTTCCTGCGCCTTCTTGAAATTCTCACCGGAGACGAAGCCGAGTTCATGGAACAGGGAGCCAAGGAAGTCGATGATATAGCTCGCTCTGTGGGACAGGACAACCCCACCTTAGGGTCTCTGAGGGAGGAGGAGAGCCAGTGAGTACTCCCTACCTTGGTCGGGAAGACGCGCCTTTCGGGAAAGAGGTTTGGGAACTCCTCGATAATGCAGCGGTGAGCATTGCCAAGGGGGAACTCGCCGGAAGGAAGGTTCTTCCCCTTGGGGGACCCTTTGGTCTTGGGTTCACCTTTGTCCCCAGGGGGGCAAGAACTCTCGGAGAAGGCGTTGCCGTCGTTGAAGGGCAGCCTCTCGTCGCTTTGGAACGCACCTTTCATCTGAAAAAAGTTGATATAGCCCAGTTTGAACGAGGTGGAGTGACTCTCGATATTGCTCCCCTTGTGCAAGCGGTTCGAGAAGTGGTTCGCCTTGAGGACCGGCTCATCTTTGAGGGTGTTGGGAACATGAAGGGCCTCTGTACTGCCGATGGCGTGCAGAAGAGTTCCCTTTCCTCCTGGGATGAACCTGGGAAAGCCGCTGAGGATATCATTGAGGCCGTATCCCTCCTTGACGCTCAGGGATTCCATGGACCTTTTGCCCTGGTCCTTGCTCCAGGGAGGTACAACCTCCTCCTCCGTCGCTACCCTGGCACCGCTCAGTCGGAACTCGAGCACATTCGAAGCATCGTGGGAGACCGGGTGGTGAAAGCGCCGTACTTTGCGGAGGGTGGTGTACTCCTTGCGGTGAACCCTCTGTACGCAAGAATCGTCCTTGGCCAGGACCTGGCGGTGGGATTCATTGGCCCAGAAAGTGACGGTTACCTCTTTTCCGTTTCCGAGAGTTTAGCCCTTCTCCTTCTTGAGCCCCGCTCCGTCTGCGTACTTGAGTAATCCATGGCGGGGTTTCCCCCGCCATGGACCCTGAACCTTCTCTTTCTTTCTCCGGTATTCTTCTGTGCTATAATGGTACTTGCTTTTGAAGTGGCCAGGGAGGAAAGCCATGTTTGCCCTCTTGAAAGAAGCATGGGCGAGGAAAGCCCAGGAGCGAATTATTCGGGAGCTTCAAAAAAAGTACGTTGAACCTATTAACGCCCTTGAAGAGCGCATGCGCGCCCTCAAGGACCATGAACTTGCCCGCAAGACGGAGGAGTTCCGAGAGCGATTAGCGCAGGGAGCAACGCTTGACGATCTGCTCCACGAAGCCTTTGCGGTGGTGCGAGAGGTGGCGCGAAGGGTCGTCGGGATGCGGCCTTTTGACGTTCAAATCATGGGGGCGGTGGTGCTCCACCAGGGGAAAATTGCCGAGATGCAAACCGGCGAGGGGAAGACTCTGGTGGCCACCATGCCTGCGTACCTCAACGCCCTTACGGGAAAAGGTGTCCACATCGTCACGGTGAACGATTACCTCGCCAAGCGCGACCGGTACTGGATGGGACCGATTTTTGAGTTCTTGGGTCTTTCGGTTGGACTCATCCAGCACGAGTCAACCCCTGAGGAACGGAAGAGAGCTTACCGGTGTGACATCACCTATGGTACGAATGTGGAATTCGGCTTTGATTACCT
>JACIZN010000084.1 GCA_014359405.1 Candidatus Caldatribacterium sp. | reverse complement strand
CTATGCCAAGAGGAAACCCAAGGACTATGTTCCCCAAGAACCCGGGGACCTCGTTGCCATCGATACCCTGGAGATTCGCCCCCTTCCTGGAGTGGTCTACAAGCAGTTCTCTGGGAGCTGCGTATCTTGCGCTTTGCCTTTGCCTCCCTCTACACCAGAGCCACGAGAGGTTAACCCGGGAGTTCCTCGAGGAGCTCCTCACAAAGAGTCCCTTTCCTGTGCGGGGCATCCAAGTAGATGGAGGGAGTGAGTTCTATGGGGAATTTGAGGAGGCCTGCAGAGAATATGGCATTGAGCTCTTCGTCCTTCCTCCCCGGTCCCCCTCATCGGCGGGGTGGTGGAACGGTTGAATCGGACCTTCCGGGAAGGTTCTCGCCTACTACGATGATGCCGTTGATCTCAAGACCATGAGGGACCATCTCAAGAGGTGGACGGAAGAGGTGTATAATCGAAAAAGACCCCACTGGAGTTTAGGGAGAGGACCCCTGGGAGCACCTGAGGGATACTGGGATTGTAGAGTGTCCCACATGATGTGGACCTAAACAAATTTTTATTCTGGGAGAGGGAAGTACATCGCTGCGTAGCCGACAACCTGATGGGTGTCTTTGGTAACCTCTCCGCTTGTCGTGTAGTGGAGGAGTTTCCCCTCTCTTCCCCCACGCCTTGCATGGTAGACCATAAGCGCTGCAATGCCTCCTGGACCGCAGACGCTCACATCTTTTTCCCGGAGAACTCGGTAAAAGCCCTCGACATCGAGGGCAGAAATACGCGCAATTGCCTCCGCGTCCTTTGATTTTGCCACGGTTTCCTGTTCGTAGTGGGAAAAGTCACTGCTTGCAACAAGGATAATACGTTTTTTCTGAGAAAGGGCAAAGAGCGCTTCTCCAAGAGCACGGGAGGTCACAAGGTCCTGGGAAAGAAGGGAAATAGGGAGAATAGAAAACTCGTAAGGAAGAAAGTACTGGAGGAAGGGAATCTGCACCTCGATGGAATGCTCGAATTGGTGCGCAAGATCGTCCACGGCAAATGCTGAGGAACAGGAGAGGAGGAACTCCCGAGATTCCAAATCCACGGGTACCAACCCCAAGGGTGTTTGCCAACTCTCTGCTCCGCTGAGAGCAACTCGCCTGCCTATCCCCCTGTGGTTTGGACCAAGGAGGACAACGGTTTCCGCAGGGGGAAGAAGAGAGAGAAGGTAATGGGCATAGGCAGCTGTCATCCCCGAGTACACATACCCTGCGTGGGGACTCACAATGCCGCTTGTATCCTGAACCTTTGGGTATTCTTTTTGGGATGCAACAGCCTTAAAATGGTCGAGGAGGGCTTTGAGCTCCTTCGTCTCACCAGGGTAAAAGTACCCTGCCACTGCCGCTTTCCTCACCAACGGCGCCACCTCCTTTCTCGTTCCGCACGCAAGCGCAGGTACACAAGAAGGAGCACCACAAAGAGCACAAGGAGCACAAAAAGCCCCAGGTACTCTCCCCCCACACGGAGAAAACTCACCCACAAGTACGGAAAAAGTGAGGCGAAACGACCATAATGGAAGGACCGAAGAAAGAAGTCTTTTGCGTCCTCCAAGGATCCTGCTTTGAAGAGTTTGTACCCCTTTTCGGCGTAGAGTGCCCCAAGGGTTCTCTTCCACTCTCCTCGTTTCTCCTCGTCAGTAAGAAAAAGTTCCTCTGCCTGGGTAATAGAAGACTCGAGGTCTCCTCTCTTTTTGTAGAACTCAAAGAGAAGGCGACCAACCTCCGGACTCTTTCGGATTTCCGGAGACAAATGCTCAAGAATCTCGAGAAATTCTTTCTCTTTGCCTTCTGCAAGGAGACTCTTCAGGTACTCCGTGGGATGAGCAAGGTACCCGAGATCAATCCGAACGATGCGGTTATTTCCTGCATCGGCAACCCAGAGCTTACCTCCGCTATCGAGAAAAAGGCCCTCAGGAAAGGAGAAAAGCTTTTCCTCTTCTCCAATTGAATCCTGGAGATTTCCCGCAAGGTCGTACACCAGGATACGGTGGTTCCGGTAATCGGAGAGAAAGGCGAAATTTCCGAAAAAGGTAACGTATCGAGGTTGATTCAGTCCCTCACCGAAGCGGAAAAGGTATTTCCCTCGTCCATCGAAAACCTTTACACAGTGGTGAAGGGTATCCACCACCCAGAGGTTTCCCGAAGGATCTACCGCCACACCTCTTGGGTGGTAGAACTCATCGTCACCGATTCCCTCCCGACCAAAAGAGAAAATTTCCTCTCCATTCTCGCCAAAGGCTACAATCCGAGACCGCCCTGTGTCGGCAACGTACACCGTACCGTCTTCAGCCACCCAGATCCCTCGAGGCTCGGAAAGCGTTACCCCTCGGGTCTTGAGGCTTCCCTGAAGGGTTAGGGTTGCAAGGTCAAAAAAGACAACCCGGTTCCCCTTCTGCTCCACCACAAAGAGCCGTCCCCTTTTGGCATCAAGGGCGATACCAGCAGGGCTCTTCAAACCCGGAATCTCCCGAAGGAACCGCCCACTCCGATCAAGGACAAGGACCCTGTTGTTCCCCCAATCACTCACGAAAACCCTGCCTTCCACCTCATCCACAGCAATCCCCACTGGATAGTCCAAGAAGGGGTTTTCCCCTCCTACATCGCTGATGACGGCATCGACGCTGTACAAAAGACCGAAAGAAGGGGAAGAAACCCCAAAAAGGGCACAAAAAAAGAGAAGCCAGAAAAAGACCTTACGGCGCAAGGAAAGCCGCCTCCATTCGTCTGCGTATCTCTCCTTCAAGGGTCTCTCTGGTAAAGGCATCGGGTATAAGAGGGGGAGAGAAGACCACCTGTATAGGGAAGGGACGAGGGATTCTGCGGTGTCGGGAAAAACTCTCATACGTTCCCCGGATACTGGCCACAACCACAGGAACATCGGCCCTTTCAAGGAGCTTCAAGGCTCCCCTCCGAAAAGGCCCCAAAGTGCCATCGTTTCTCGTTCCTTCAGGAAAAAAGCATACCACTTTTCCTTCTTTAAGGAGCTGGAAGATGGTCCGTATCGCCTCTTTATCAACCTCGCCCCTACGCAGGGGAAAGGCTCCGAGCTGCCGCAAAAAGAATGCCGCTACGGGGTTTCTGAAGAGCTCCTCCTTTGCCACGAAGTACACGCGGCGGGGAGCGGCACACCCCAGGACCACCGGGTCAAGGTAACTTGAGTGGTTGGAGACGAGAAAACAGGGACCTTGCCGGGGGAAATATTCCTTCCCACGAACACGAAAAGAGCAGAACACCTTGAGAAGAAAGAGAGCGAGGTATTTGCACAAATAGTAGATCATTGCCTCACCCAGAAAACTGGTCGGGGCGAGCCGATTTGAACGGCCGACACCACGGTCCCGAACCGTGTGCGCTAACCAGGCTGCGCCACGCCCCGACTCCTACTGGTAATTGTACACATTTCTTCCAAAAAAGAAAAGGCCCCGGGAGCTTCTCCCGGGGCCTTTTCTAAACCCCTTTACGCTACCTCAATTTCCACCTTCCGAGCTTTGGGTTTGCTCGGCTCAACTTTCGGCAGGGTAATGGTCAGAACTCCATCCTTGTACTGTGCTTTGACCTCGTCCTGCTTCACCTTAGCCGGAAGTGCAATGCTCCGTTCGAAAGCACCACAGTACCGTTCTCTCCGGCAGTACCCAACATCCCTTTCCTCCCATTCGTCTTTAATTTCACCCTTGATGTCGAGGGAGTCCTCGGTGACGTGAACTTCAAGGTTCTTTGGATCGATTCCTGGGAGCTCAGCCTTTACGATGACCTCGTTTTCGGTTTCAGCTACGTCTACTGCCGGGAAGTTCGAAAACCACGATGGGGCGGTGAAGAAGGGTGCCTCCATGAGTTCATCGAAAATTTCGTCAAGATCGCTCCGCAGATCAAAGAGATCCCAAAGGCGCCGGATTGGACTCACCCGGCGTTCCTCCCGTCGAGCAGGAACTCCTCTCCTTACCATAGACCATCCCTCCTTTCACCTTCTGGTCTTTTTCCGCCCCTCATTATAATCAGATAAGGTCAAACTGTCAAGGGGTTTTGTCAAAAAAAGTCAAAAATTTTCAAGATGGTACTCCACAACCTGCTCCACCTTGAAATCCGGAATTCCAAGGACATTGCCTGCAAGAGCCAACAAAGCCTCAAGAGGCACAAGACCAATGATTTCTGCTCCTGCAACGTCAACACCAAAGCGCCGAGCTTCAAGCTTCACAAGCTCGAAAATCTCAAGGAGCGAATTCCTTCGGAAATCAAGGACATTCATCGACACCTGAACCATGCCCCGAGTTTTGAGGTTGACACCTATAGCTTTCACCGCCCGGAGCCCTTCACGAATTCGGGTGGCAATTCTTTTCGCTACCGCAACATCGGTCGTCTTCAAGTTCACGTTAAAGGCAATGAGTACTTCCCTTGCCCCTACTGCTGTAGCTCCAAGGGTGGGGTGGAGTGCCAAGGGACCAACATCGGGAGAACGTTCGGGAACTTTTGCAATTTCTTCTCTCAAAACCTCGTACCCTCCTCGACGGATTACCGAAAGGTCCCGGTGCTCCGGTCTCTTTGCAGCCTCACCGTAAAAGTACACGGGAACTTGAAAGCGCCGCGCTATCCCTTCCCCTACTTGCCAGGCAAGGGTTTTACAGTCCTCCATGGTTGCTTCTCTCCAGGGTGTAAAGGGAACAACATCCACCGCACCGATGCGAGGATGTTCTCCCCGGTGCAGGCGAATGTCGAGATACCTTTCGGCAACCTCGAAAATGGTAAGCACCGCCTCTTTAAGGGCTTCCCGATTTCCAAGAAGAGTGATAACCGAGCGATTGTGGTCGGGATCGGAAGAAAAATCCGCCACCTTGAGACCCTGGACTGAAGAGAGACGATGGACCATCTCCTCGATAACCGAAGAGGAAGAGGTGCTCACATTCACTGCGGATTGAATGACCTCGGCCATCACCGAACCTCCACCCTCAGGGTTTTCTCCATCTCCCGCAGAGCCCATGCATGGGCCTCAAGGTCAAAGGATGTCACTCCTTCTTGGAACACCGTCACCTCGTAGTGGAGCATCTTAGCCCAAGCGCAGGTGTAGAGGACACAGATATTCGTACATACTCCCACAACCTCAAGAGCGGTAATGCCTTCCTCTCGGAGGATGAGATCAAGAGGGGTACCGCAGAAAGCACTGAACTTCGTCTTGGGAAGGAGAAGATCGCCCCTCTCTGGAGCAAGCTCTTCCACCACCTGAGCTCCCCAGGTTCCAACCACACAGTGAGGTGGAAAGAGTTTGAATTCTGGGTCATTCTCCCGGTGCGCATCGCACACGTATACGATGAGGTCCTTCCTTTCTCTTCGGGTTCTGAGGAGCTCCCGAATGGTAGCGATAACCTGCTCAACCTGAGGCCCCACGAAGAGCACCCCACTGGGATGGACGAAATCATTCAACATGTCGATCACAAGAAAAGCTCTCCGCATTCTCCATCCCCCTTTGACTCCGTGCAGGGTATTTGTTACATTGTAGCAAAGTGGAGGGAAAAAGGTGAAAAGAGCTGTCCTTGTTGCCTTTGCTATCCTTGTTGCCCTGGCTTGCCTTTTGCCGTTTACACTTCTCTCTGAGGTACCGCGCTTCAGTGGCAGTTTCCTTTTCTGGAACGGTTTTGCGGGGGCATCCATAGCCCTACTCTACACCGCCATGAGGTCCTGGCATGAGTGAGTACCTTCTCCTTTTTGCCATTGCCGTTTACGCCGGATGGGGAAGCATCTTCGCTCTGGCAGTACGCAGGGGAGCTCGTTTGAGCCTTGTGGAGTACTTCCTCGCAGGGCGAAAACTCCACTGGCTCATAGCCTCTCTCTCCTACGGAGCTACAACATACAGCGCCTTCATGATGCTTGGCCTTGTGGGGCTCACGTACCGGGGCGGTGTAGGAGCCCTGGGATTTGAGCTCATCTACCTCTCGGGACTTTTCTGGGCAGTCCTTGTGGGGCCGGTATTCTGGAAGCTCGGAAAGGAAAACGAATGCGTGAGTCCAGGAGAGGTCCTGCGCGTGAGTTACGGGAATCGTCTCGTAGGGACGGTATACGCTCTTTTGGCCTGCGGATTCCTTGTCCCCTATACCTCCGTGCAACTCACCGGCATCGGGTACCTCCTTGAGGTCCTGTCCCGGGGAAAAATGAGCTACCTCCAGGGAATTCTCCTCGCCACGTTTTTCATAATCCTCTGGACAGCAGTCGCCGGCCTGCGTTCTGTAGCGGCAACAGACAGCCTTCAAGCGGGGATCATGGTAGCAAGTTCCGTCGCTTTCGTATCCTTCCTCATCAATCGCTCATTCGGAGGGTTGGCAAACTTCTTCCACACTGTCGAGGCCACTCACCCCCAGTGGCTCACCGTTCCGGGTAACGGATTCTTCTCTCTCCGAACCTTTGTGAACCTGTCCCTGCCCTGGTTCTTCTTCAGCATCTCCAATCCTCAGGTCCTCCAGAGGCTCCTTGTCCCCGCAAATCTCAGAGAGATGCGGAAGACCATTACAGGATTCCTCGGGTACGGATTCGTGTACACCTTCATCACCGTGACCCTGGGGTTTGTTGCCTTAGTCCTTCTTCCCGGCCTTTCGAACCCCGATCTTGCCACACCGAAACTCCTCCTTGAATTCCCTATCCCCTCTTGGATTGCCCTCTTCGTCGTTGTGGGAATAATTTCTGCTGCCGTCTCTACCGCTGATTCAATCATCCTCACCCTCTCCTCTATGTTCCTTCAGGACATTCTCCCGGAGCGCATTCCGGAAAAGACGAAGCTCTCCCTTGCACAGTACATCTTCATCCCTCTCCTCTGCAGCGCCATCTTTCTCTTTGCCCTTGGGCGGTTCAACCTCATCGCCCTCCTCTCGGTGACATCTTCCCTGGGACTTTTAAGCATTGTGCCCACGGTCCTTGGAATCCTTGGAAAAACGAAAAAGAGTGCCAAAGCGGCACTTGCCAGCATGCTCTCGGGCGGAGGGGTAGTCATTGCGGAGCTTCTGGGAGCGAATCTCTTCAGGGGATGGACGGCTCCCTCTACCCTCGCCGTAGCCGCAGGAGTTTACCTTCTCGTGTGGGCTATTGATCTTCCTCAATCAGAGGGACAAAGATGCAGCCCCCGTGATTCTCAAAAATGAGCCTTTTCCCCCTCTTCCAGACGCGAACAAGACTCTGTCCCTTTCCATCTTCAAGGGGCAGGACGATGCATCCCCCATCCCTGAGTTCCTCAACCCACGCGTCGTAGACGCGTTTTGCGCAGGCACTCACAATGATTCGGTCATATGGAGCAAATTCCGGAAGGCCCTTGCTCCCATCCCCCAAGAAAAGGAAAACATTGGTGTACCCGAGAAGCTCAAGGCGCTTCTTCGCCTCCTCAAGGAGTTCCGGGAGACGTTCTATGCTGTACACTTCAAGAACGAGTTCGGCAAGGAGTGCCGTCTGGTATCCCGATCCCGTGCCAATTTCAAGAACCCGGTGTTCCCTCTGCAACTCTAAAAGCTCAAGCATGAAGGCCACGATGTACGGCTGGGAAATCGTTTGGCCACTCCCGATGGGAAGGGGGGAATCCTGGTAGGCCAAGTCCTCGTACTCTTCGGGAACAAAGAAATGACGCGGAACCCGGAGAAAAGCCTCAAGGACCCGCCGGTCAGATATACCTCGGGCGATGAGCTGATTCTCGACCATGATTCTGCGGCGGTAGTCCGCTTCGTCTTTGCGCATCAGGAGTACCCTACTCGAAAGTCGTGGTAGAGACCGCTGAAGGGGAACCACTCTTCAGTCCAGGAAGCGACATGGGCTGAAGCAGGGCCTTTCTTGACCTCCTCAAAGAAACGCCGCACCTCTTCCTCTTCACCCTCAGCAATAACCTCTACCTCTCCCGTGGGGAGATTCCGAACCATGCCGGTGACATCGAACTCCTGAGACTTGCGGAGCACAAAGTACCGGTATCCCACACCCTGTACTCTCCCCCGGAGCACCAACCGACCCTGGACCCACCTCTTCACATCGCCTCACCCCTTGAGGAGTTCCATGAGTCTTCTCCGAACAAGGTAATCGGTGAGATTCGGCCGCAGGGGAGTCACCGATACCTTCTTTTCCCAAACCGCCTGGAAATCGGAATTCTCGAGGAAGAAGGGGTCCCGCTGAATCTCTTCAAAGACAAAAACCCTCTCTTTCTCCCTTCTCTCGATCTCCCGCACCCCCGTGAAGTAGAACCGATCGCCGAGTTCGGTAATGCTCAAACCCCGGAGATCGCCTCGGGAGGGTACATCGGGGACATTCACATTGAGCACGAGATTGTGCTCGCCCCTC
>JACIZN010000083.1 GCA_014359405.1 Candidatus Caldatribacterium sp. | reverse complement strand
TTATGAGAAGACGAAGCACCTTGACACCATTGTCGTGACTGACGTGGGGCAGCACCAGATGTGGGCAGCCCAGAAGTACCCCCGGGAAAAGCCCCGAACCTGGGCGAGCTCTGGAGGGCTTGGGACCATGGGGTACGGGCTTCCCGCCTCAATCGGCGCCCAAATCGGCAATCCCGACAAGACCGTTATCCTCATAAGTGGAGATGGGAGCATCTTCATGAAAATCCAGGAGCTCGTGACTGCGGTGAACTACTGCCTCCCCATCAAAATTTTCGTGATGAACAACTCCTACCTCGGCATGGTCCGCCAGTGGCAGGGATGCCTCTACCGGGGGCGGTACTCGTGCACCCGCCTTGTGAACCCCGATATTGCCCAGGTTGCCCGGGCCTTTGGAGCTTTTGGAATCTCGGTGAAGGAAAAGGAAGAGCTCGATCGGGCTATTGATGAGGCTTTGAAAGTAACCGACCGTCCGGCCCTTGTGGACTGCCACATTGCTGAAGAAGAGAACGTGCTCCCCTTTGTGCCTCCCGGAAAATCCCTGGACGAGATGATTCTCGAGTGAGGGGAGGTGAGCCCATGGAGCATATCATTGCGGTCCTCGTGGAGAACAAACCCCGGGTCCTCGCCCGGGTGGCGTCCCTCTTTGCCCGGAGAGGCTACAACATCGAGAGCCTTGCCGTCGGTCCAACCCAGGACCCAAACATTTCCCGAATCACCTTGGTGGTCACAGGAAACGAACACATCCTCGAGCAAATCACAAAGCAGCTCTATAAACTCATCGAGGTTATCAAGGTGAGCGATTTCGCCAATACCCCGGTGGTTGATCGGGAGCTTGCCCTCATCAAGGTCCATGCCCCTTCGAACCTCCGGGGGGAAATTGCCCAGACCGCGGAAATCTTCCGGGCCCGCATCGTGGATGTCGATGAGGAAAGCCTTATCATCGAGGTTACAGGGACTCCGGACAAAATCGATGCCCTGGAGCAATTGCTCCGAAAGTACGGTATCATTGAGATGACTCGCACAGGGAGGATCGCCCTGGCGCGGGGAAGTCAATCTCTTTAGAAAAGGAGGATGAGCCATGGCGAAGATTTACTACGACCAGGACGCGAACCTCGACATCCTCAAGGGGAAGGTTATTGCCATCATAGGTTTTGGGAGCCAGGGAAGCGCCCAGGCACAGAACCTCCGGGACAGCGGTCTTGAGGTGATTGTGGCTGAGCTCCCCGGAACCCCGGGTTTTGAGCGGGCCGAGAAAGCGGGTTTCCGACCGGTGAGCGCCAAAGAGGCGGCACAGAAAGGCGACATCATCCAGATGCTTGCCCCTGATCAGTACCAGCCAGCCATTTACCGGGAGTCCATCGCCCCGCACCTCACGAAGGGAAAGGCCCTCATGTTCTCCCACGGATTCAACATCCACTACCACCAGATCATTCCGCCTTCGGATGTCGATGTCCTCATGGTTGCCCCGAAGGGTCCGGGAGACCTTGTCCGGCGGATGTACCTTGAGGGGAAAGGGGTTCCTGCCCTTGTAGCCGTGTACCAGGATGCCACCGGGAAGGCAAAAGACATTGCCCTTGCGTACGCTAAGGGCATCGGCGCCACAAGAGCTGGGGTTTTGGAAACCACCTTTGCCGAGGAGACGGAGACCGATCTCTTCGGGGAACAGGCGGTGCTCTGCGGAGGGCTCACGGCTCTCATCAAAGCCGGATTTGAAACCCTGGTTGAGGCAGGGTACCAGCCGGAGGTGGCGTACTTTGAGTGCCTCCACGAGATGAAGCTCATCGTGGACCTCGTGTACGAGGGGGGGCTTGCCCACATGCGCCAGGTGGTGAGCGACACCGCCGAGTACGGAGACCTCACCCGGGGACCGCGCATCATCAACGACCAGGTCAAAGCGGAGATGAAGAAAATTCTCGCCGAGATTCAGGATGGAACCTTTGCCCGGGAGTGGATTCTCGAGAACCAGGCCAACCGGCCGGTGTACAACGCGCTCCGGAAAAAGGATGCCGAGCACCTCATCGAGAAAGTCGGGAAGACCCTGCGGAGCATGATGCCCTGGCTCAAGAAAGAGGGGTGAGAGCATGCGGAGAATCCGCATTTTCGACACTACCCTCCGGGACGGGGAGCAGTCCCCGGGGGTAGCCCTGAACCCTCAGGAGAAACTCGAAATTGCCCTGCAGCTTGCCCGCCTCCAAGTGGACGTCATTGAAGCGGGCTTTCCCATTGCCTCACCCGGGGACGCGGAAGGGGTAAAGCTCGTCGCCCAGAACGTGAAGGGACCCGCCATATGCGCCCTTGCCCGGGCCAAGGAAAAGGACATCGACATCGCCTGGGAGTCCCTGAAGCCCGCCGAGTACCCCATCATCCACACCTTCATCGCCACATCCGATATTCACCTAAAGCACAAGCTCCGCCTCTCCCGGGAGGAAGCCCTCGAGCAGGCGGTATGGGCGGTGAAGTACGCCAAAAAGTACGTACCCGAGGTGGAATTCTCCGCCGAAGATGCCACCCGCTCAGACTGGGAGTACCTGAGCCGGGTGTACGCTGCGGTGATTGAGGCAGGGGCAACCATCATCAACGTCCCCGACACCGTCGGGTACATCACGCCCTTTGAAATGCAAGAGCTCATCCGGTACCTCTTCGAGCACACCAGGGGCATCGAGAAGGTCATCGTGAGCGTCCACTGCCACAATGATCTTGGCCTTGCCACCGCGAACTCCCTGGCGGCGGTTTTAGCCGGAGCCGGGCAAGTGGAGTGCACCATAAACGGCATCGGCGAGCGAGCAGGAAATGCGGCCCTTGAGGAAATCGCCATGGGCCTCTACGTCCGGCGGGACTTCTTCCAGGCTGAGACCAACCTGAACTTCCAGGAGATTTACCGGACGAGCCGCTTGGTGAGCCAGAGGACCGGGATGCTTGTCCAGCCGAACAAGGCCATTGTGGGACAGAACGCCTTTGCCCACGAGTCGGGTATCCACCAGGACGGCGTCCTCAAGGAGAAGCTCACCTACGAGATCATGGACGCCAAACTCATCGGTCGGGAAGACCGGGTGCTTGTCCTTGGGAAGCACTCCGGGCGCCACGCCTTTGCCAAGAAAATCGAGGAGCTCGGGTACAAGCTCTCGGAAGAGGAGCTCAACCAGGCGTTCCAGCGCTTCAAGCAGCTTGCCGACCAGAAGAAGGAAATCACCGAGGACGATCTCAAGGCCATTGTTTCTGAAGAAGTGGCAAAGCCTGAGGAAATCTACCGCCTTGACTTCGTCCACGTGTGCTCGGGAAATAATATTCTCCCCACCGCCACGGTGCGCCTTGTGAAAGATGGAAAAGAGATTCTCGAGGGCGTCTCCACAGGTGTCGGACCGGTGGATGCGGCTTATAAAGCCATAAGCAAGATGCTTGGGATTTCCTCAAGCCTCGTCAACTACACCCTCCAGTCCATAAGCGGGGGAACAGAGGCCCTCGGGGAGGTCATCGTTCGGATTCTCGACGGAGACGAGGAGTACATCGGACGGGGTTCAAGCCAAGATGTGGTGGTCGCAAGCGTTATGGCCTACCTTTCGGCCATCAACCGGATGGCCCAGCGGAAGAGACGTCTGAATCCTCAGAGAGACTACAGGGAGAGCTGAGCGCCTATGGGTATGACGGTAACGGAGAAAATCATCGCAGCTCACGCCGGAAGGGAGCGGGTTCTCCCGGGAGAACTTGTGGAGGTTACGGTGGACGTTATGCTCGCCAACGACATCACTGCTCCTCTGGCCATCAAAGAAATAGAGAAGCGGGGGATTGCCACCGTCCACGATCCCCAGAAAATCGTCCTCGTTGCCGACCACAACACCCCCGCCCGGGACATTCCCTCTGCGGAGAACGTGAAGCTCATGCGGGAGTTTGCAAAAAAGCACGGCATTCCCCACTTCTTCGAAGGCGGACAGGTAGGCATAGAGCATGTCCTTCTTCCGGAACTCGGCCTTGTGGTTCCCGGGGACCTTGTGATTGGAGCCGACTCCCACACCTGCACGTACGGAGCCTTAGGGGCTTTCGCCACCGGCATGGGGAGCACCGACATTGCCGCCGCCTGGGTCCTCGGGAAGACCTGGCTTCGGGTCCCGGAGTCGCTGAAATTCGTCTTCTCCGGTAAGCGGCGGCCCTTCGTCACCGGAAAGGACCTGATTCTCTTCGTCATTGGGGAAATCGGTGTTGACGGAGCCCGCTACTGCGCCATGGAGTTCGAGGGACCGGTGATTTCCGAGCTCTCCATGGATGAGCGCTTCACGATGACGAACATGGCCATTGAGGCAGGAGCCAAAAACGGCATCATCGCTCCGGACGAAAAAACCCTTAAGTATGTCCGGGAAACCGGAACCCCCCGTCAACCGAGAATTTTCACCTCCGACCCTGATGCCGAGTGGCAGAAGGTCTTCACCGTCGATGTCTCTCAGATTGAACCCCAGGTCGCCTTTCCCCACCTTCCGAGCAACACCCGCTCCGTGTACGGAATTCCCAGAATCGAAATCGACCAGGTCGTCATCGGCTCCTGCACCAACGGCCGCATTGAGGACCTCCGCATGGCCGCAGCGGTTCTCCGGGGACGGAAAGTCCATCCCCGAGTTCGCCTTCTTGTCTTCCCCGGAAGCCCAAAGGTTCTCCGGCAGGCCGAAGAGGAAGGGCTCATCCGAGTGTTCCTGGAAGCAGGAGGCGTCATTGCCCCGCCGTCCTGTGGCCCCTGCCTTGGGGGACATCTTGGGGTTTTGGCGTCTTTCGAGCGCTGTGCCTCGACGACAAACCGGAACTTCGTCGGCCGGATGGGGCACGAAACAAGCGAGGTCTACCTCGTCAATCCCTACATCGCCGCAAGCTCTGCCGTAGCGGGGTACATCACCGCTCCGGACAAACTGTGAGGTGAAAGGGCATGATCCGCGGAAGAGCAGTCGTTTTCAGAGACAACGTGGATACCGACGTCATTATCCCTGCCCGGTACCTGACGAGTACCGACCCGAAGGAACTCGCCAAGCACTGCATGGAGGGCCTTGATCCGAACTTCCCAAACCGCATCACCCCGGGAGAAACGATTCTCGTGGCCGGGAAAAACTTCGGCTGCGGTTCCTCCCGGGAGCACGCACCCTTGGCCATTAAAGGGTGCGGGGTTGTGGCTGTCATTGCCGCCTCCTTTGCCCGGATTTTCTTCCGGAACGCCATCAACATAGGGTTACCCATTCTTGAGTCCGAAGAGGCGGCCTCCCGAATACGGGAAGGGGATACCGTCGCTGTGGACCTTGCAACCGGAGAAATCCGAAACGAGACAACCGGCGAGGTCTTCAAAGCTCAGCCCTTCCCACCCTTCCTCCAGGAAATCATCGCCTCTGGGGGGCTCATGAACCTCGTGGAGAAAAGGGTTAAGGCTAATTCCTGAGGCTTGTGAGAGGCGCGGGGACGCGACCACCCCGGAGGATGAACCGTGCCCCCTGGAAGGTATTGACGGGGATAATGGTCGCCTCCCCCAAAAGCCCCCCAAAGACAGCTCTCTCACCTGCTTTTTTCCCGGGAACAGGGATGAGGCGGACTCCTACTGTCTTGTGGTTCATAACCCCAATGGCCACCTCATCGGCCATGATGCAGGCAATGGTCTCCCAGGGAGTGTCCCCGGGAATGGCAATCATGTCAAGGCCAACCGAGGAGACGCTCGTCATGGCTTCGAGTTTCTCGAGGGAAAGAGCACCAGCTTCTGCCGCCTCGCTCATCCGGGCGTCTTCACTCACCGGAATGAACGCCCCGCTCAAACCCCCAACCGAAGACGAGGCCATGGCTCCGCCTTTTTTACAGGCATCGGTCAAAAGCGCTAAAGCCAGAGTCGACCCAAAGGCTCCGCACCGCTCAAGGCCCATCTCCTCAAGAATCTCTGCTACACTGTCCCCCACGCGAGGGGTTGGAGCAAGGGAAAGGTCCACGATGCCAAAGGGGGCTCCAAGTTTTTCCGCCACTTCCCTCCCGATGAGCTCCCCAACCCTTGTGATTTTGAAAGCCGTCCGTTTGATGACTTCAGCGAGTTCCCCAAGCGTTGCCTTAGGGTGGCGCCGCACGACTTCCTTCACAACTCCGGGGCCACTCACTCCCACATTCACTACCACTTCCGGTTCCCCAACCCCGTGGAAAGCCCCTGCCATGAAGGGGTTATCCTCAGGGGCGTTGGCAAAAACCACAAGTTTCGCGCACCCTATGCCGTCCCGGTGCGCGGTGCGCAAAGCGGTCTCCTTCACGACTTGGGCCATGGTTAGAATAGCATCGACGTTGATTCCGGTGCGACTTGAGGCCACATTGACTGAGGCACAGATGCGCTCAGTAACCGAGAGGAAAGAGGGGATGCTCTCCATGAGGAGCGTGTCACCCCTTGTGGCGCCTTTGTGGACGAGGGCCGAGAATCCCCCGATGAAGTCGATGCCGAGTTCCTGCGCCACCGCATCAAGCGCCCGGGCAAGGTCCACCACGTCCTTTTCCCTTTCTCTTTCTGAGAGAAGGAGCGCCACCGGGGAGACCGCCACCCTCCGGTTCACGATGGGGATGCCGTACTTCTCGGCCACCTCATCGGCCACCGCATTGAGGGGAGAGGCGAACCGCCGGATTTTCGCAACCACTCGCTCTATGGTCTCCTCGAAATCTCTCCCCCGACAGTCGAGGATGGAAATCCCAAGGGTTACGGTACGCACGTCGAGGTTCTCAAGCTCAAGCATCCGCAGGGTCTCGAGAATCTCAGAGCGGTGGAAGAGCATCTCCTTCCCTCCTAAATGCGGTGCATGGCTCGAAAAATGCTTGCGTGCTGGAGGTAAACCCGCACCCCCACTTCCTTACCTCGCTCAGAGAGTTTTCTGCGGAGCTCAGAAAGGGACAGGGGACACTTCGATACATCCCCCACAAGAATCATCGTGAAGTACTCCCCAAGGATTTTCTGGGTGATATCCTCGATGTTCACCTGGTTTTCGGCAAGGCAGGAGGTTATGGCGGCAATGATGCCGATACGGTCCTTCCCTACAACCGTGATAACCACCTTGTGCTCTGTTGAGGGTTCCTCTTCAAAGACCAAGGGATCCGACATCTTCCCTTCCCCCTTCTTTCAGCCGTTCGCTGAAAATATGGGCCAAGCGCACCGGCTCGGGGAGCCTAAAGCGCGTGCTCGTTTTGAGCGCCCACTCCCGAGCGCGGTCGAAATCTATCCGATTCCCTGGGGAAACGAAAACGGGTTTCGTGGCGTCCTTTGTCCGGAGTACCACCCCAACCCGCCTTCCCCGGTACTCAAGCCAGCTGAACGATCCCCGGTCTTTTCCGGGTTCCGCAAAATTGCCCACCAGGGGCTTCTTCGCCACCCCTATGGAAACAAGGCCGAAGAGCACCCCGATGTGGCTTGCAAGCCCCACTCCCCGGGGATGGGCAATCCCCTGGCCATCGAAGAAGAAAATATGGGGGGTAACCGTAAGGTGCGAAAGAGCCCTTTCTATGGCCGGACCTTCCCGGAAGGAGAGGAAACCGGGAATGTAGGGGAAGCAAGGTTTGTGGACTCCCGAAGCCACCTCCACAACCGCAAGGGAAGGCCAGGAGAGCACCACCACAACCGCAAGGGCTTTTCCTTTTCGGTCGTACGAGACGTCAACGCCGGCAAGAAGGGTAACCGCTTCATCTTCAAAGGGGAAATCAAAAGAGATACTCCGACGGATGGTCTCCTGAATGCGGAGGGCTTCCTCAAGAGAGACCTCAAAAGGGTATGGGTACTTCCGCTCCATGAAGGGTTAGAGGATTTCGAGCTCTACAGTTTTCGTGAGGATGTCGGCGTAGTTGAAGGCGATGCGCTGGGCGGTGCCGTCCACGTCCACTCGGAGGATGAAGAAGAAAGGGTAGATTGCCTCTATGACGCCTTTTCGGACAATGGTTTTTTTGCGCCCTTTGTTCACCTCAACAATGGCCTCTCGTCCGACGAGGGAGCTAACCCACTCCTTGATTTCTTGGAGATTCTGGACGGTCAAGAGCATCATTCCCGCCGCATTTTTTGGTATTATATCTTATTTTGAGAGAAAAAGCAAATAGAATCACGAAAGACCTTTCCCTTGAAAATCCCCCAAAGCCGTGGTATTATATCCTTGCTCCTGCTGAGAGGTCGTCTAAGGGTAGGACGCGTGACTCTGGATCACGTAGTGGTGGTTCGAATCCACCCCTCTCAGCCAACTTTTCTCTTGAGGCTGGCTGTGAGCAAACAGAAGCTGGAGCAGCTTAAGAAGCGTTTTCAAGAAGAGCCCTTTGCAAATTTATTCCGCTTTTCGCTTCTTGAACTCAAAGAAGGTTATGCTAAAGTAAAGCTCAAGGTTGATGAACG
>JACIZN010000082.1:3842-8488 GCA_014359405.1 Candidatus Caldatribacterium sp. | reverse complement strand
TCCATGGGTTTCCAGAAAATGATGGAGCTTGCCCACCTCATGGAGAACCTCCTTGATGGGGTTCGGAAAAAGACCATTGCCGTCACCCCAGAACTCGTGGATACGCTCCTCCGAGGCGTGGACCTTTTGAAGTTCATGCGGAATGGCATCGCCCTTGATGGCAGAGAACCCGAAGTCGAAACCGGAGAGATTGTCGCAATGCTCCAGAACTTTCTCGGAGGACAGGGAAAAGGGGAAGTGAAAGAAGAAACGCAAGAGGAAGGGAAAAGGGAGCCGGAGGCTGAAGAGAAGCCTGAAGAGGTTACCGGAGAAGAAAAAGAGTACCTGGTTCGAGTGTTCCTGACCCTTGACTGCTCCATGAAGGGGGTTCGGGCGTACCTTGTCATCAACCGTCTCCAGGAAAGCGGTATCGACGTGGTGAGCACGCAGCCCTCCCTTACGGATCTGGAGAGCGAACGTTTTGGCCAGAGCTTTGATGTTTTCGTGCGGTCGGAGCTCTCGCCGGAGGAGATCAAAAAGATTGTGGAGTCCGTCGCAGAGGTGGAGCGAGCAGAGGTCGTCGTACAGGAAAAAGAGGTAGCAAGGGAGGCTGAGGGAGAAGAGAGGAAGGAAGAGGAAAAAGAAGCAAAGGCACCTTCTCCGGAGAAAAAGAGGATTACCGGGGGATTGAAGAAGACCGTCCGGGTTGACGTGGAACGTCTTGATGCGCTCATGAACCTTGTTGGAGAATTGGTCATTGACCGGGCCCGTCTTGAAGATATCATCAGAAGACTCCAGGAGAGCAAGGAAGTCGCCCATCTTCGAACTCTCCTTGCGGACACCACCACGCACATCGGTCGGGTGACGAACGAACTCCAGATGGAGATCATGAAGGCCCGGATGCTTCCTCTTGCCGAGGTCTTCAACCGTTTCCCCCGGATGGTTCGGGACCTGGCGCGGAATTTTGGGAAAGAGGTGGATTTCGTCATTGAGGGTGAGGATACAGAACTCGATCGTTCCCTTATTGAGGAAATCACCGACCCCCTCATTCACCTCCTCCGGAATGCCGTGGACCATGGGATTGAACCACCGCAGGAGCGAGTGGCCCTAGGGAAACCTCCTCGCGGCCGCATTCTCCTTAAGGCCTACCAGGAGGAGAACTCGGTCGTTATCCTTGTGCAGGATGATGGGAGGGGAATCGACGTCGAGAAAATTCGTGAAAAAGCCCTTGCCCTTGGTCTTGCCACTCAAGAGGAGCTCTCCCGAATGAGCGACCGGGAGGCTATGGAGTTCATCTTCTACTCCGGGTTCTCCACGAACGAAAAGGTAACCGATGTTTCTGGACGGGGCGTAGGAATGGACATCGTCCGCCGGAACATCGAGCGGGTCAACGGCCAGGTCCATGTGGAGAGCGAAAAGGGTAAAGGGACGACCTTTTTCCTGCGCCTGCCCTTGACCCTTGCTATTATCCGAGCACTCCTTGTTCGGGTTGATGGGGCGATTTACTCTATACCCCTTGCGGATGTGGTGGAGATTGAGAAGATTGAGAAGAAGGATACCTACTGGGTGAACAAAACCCTTGCCTCCCTTTTCCGAGGGAGAACCCTGCCCCTTTTGCGCCTTCGGGACCTCCTTGAAGGGAAGAAGGCAGAGTACGAAGAGGGTATGGAGGTTCCCGAAATTCTCTATACCGTGGTGGTGAACACAGCCCGGGTTCTTGCAGGTCTTGTGGTGGATGAGATTGTCGGCGAGCAGGAGATTGTCATTAAATCCCTTGGATCGTACATCGGTGATGTGCGAGGGCTTGGAGGAGCGACCATTCTCGGTGATGGGCGAGTCTCGCTCATCGTGGATGTGGCAAGCCTCCTTTGGAAAATGGTTCAGGTGGGAGGGTAGGAAACCATGCCCGGACGGATTATGATTGTGGATGATGCTGCGTTCATGCGGATGATGCTTAAGGACATTTTGACAAAGAATGGTTACGAGGTTGTGGCTGAGGCGAGTAACGGCAAGGAAGCGGTGCTCAAGTACGAAGAGGTGAAGCCGGACCTTGTCACCATGGACATCACCATGCCCGAGATGGATGGCATCACCGCTGTGAAGGAAATCAAAAAACGCGACCCGAATGCACGGATTATCATGTGCAGTGCTATGGGGCAGCAGGCTATGGTGGTTGACGCCATTCAGGCCGGAGCCCGTGACTTCATTGTCAAGCCCTTCAAGCCCGAGCGAGTTATCGAGGCGGTGAAGAAAGTCCTGGGCAACTGACGCAATGGAGCGAACCATTCCCTGGGGCCTCCTCCTTAAGGGTATTCGCAGGCGTCTGGGTGCGGCGTATGCCGTGCTCCGTACCGAGGATGGGTCGGTCTTCTACAACGGATTCCACAAGTACAGGGATTTTGTCGGGAAAATACTGAGCCAGGGGGCTCAGCTGCGGGAAGGGATTCACTTCCTCTCCTTTGAGGGAGAGCTCCTCTTTTTCCGGACCGAGTTCCCGGGTCCAGGTATCGTATTCATGGCCGGGGGTCCCCTGCGGGAGGGAGAATCGCCTCCGGTTCAAGGTCTTTTGCCTTCAGAGCGAAAACTCCTGGTAAAGGCTTGGAGAGCAGAGAACCACCTCCTCCGCTTCCTCTTCTTTCGTTTCCCCCTGGGAGTTGTTTTCCTTTCCTTTGGAGATGGGCGGATTCTCTTCTGGAACCACAGTATGGAGGTTATCACCGGAAAGAGGGAGGAGGAGGTTTTGGGGAAGAGATGGGAAGAACTCTTCCCCATGGAGCATTTGGACGACATGTGGCAGAGCCTCCGTTTCGGGGAGGAGTACCTGGTCCGGAACTTTCGCCTGCGGCGCAATGCGAATGGGGAGAGGCTCCTGAATTTTCGGTTCTTCCCCTGGCGGGAGGGAGATGCTTTCCGGGTCGTGGGTCTTGTGGAGGATGTGACGGATCGGGCCCGCTGGGGAGAGAGTATTCGCCAGATGGAGCGGCTCTCAAGCATCGGGCGCTTCATCTCGAGCATGGCTCACGAAATCAACAACCCCTTAGGAGTCATCTACGGGTACGCCCAGATGCTCCTCTCTTCAATAGAAGGGAACTCAAATGCCTGCCCCACCTGTCAGATGACCCGAAGGGTTCTCGAAAAGATTGAGAAGGAAGCAGCCCACTGCAGTGACGTGATTCGTTACCTCGTAGATTTTTCCAAGCCCCTTGTCCTCCAGAGGGAACCCACCGATCTCAACGCCCTCCTGCGGGAGAGTATTGCCCTTGTGGACTTCTTCTGTCAGGAGAACGAGCGGATAGAGTTTGCTCTTGAGGAGGACCTTCCCCTTGTCTCTGTGGATCGAACGAGAATGCGCCAGGTTTTCATGAACCTTGCCAAAAACGCCCTGGAGGCCATGCACGAGAAAGGGGGAGTTCTCCGCATCTCTACCGAAAGCGTTCTTTTGGAGAATCTCCCTCCCTGGGAACAGCGGAAATTTACGACCTACGTGAAGATCGCCTTTGCCGATACGGGGAAGGGAATTCCCGAGGCGGTGCTTCCCCGAATCTTTGAGCCCTTTTTCACCACCAAAGAGCGGGGAACAGGTCTTGGGCTCTCTGTTTCTTACAGCATCGTGCGGGCGCATGGTGGGTGGATTGAGGTGACCTCAAAAGAGGGAGTGGGCACAAAGGTCCAGATTTTCCTTCCCATTGAGCGGGGGAGTGGAGAATGAGGAGAGTCCGTCCAGAGCTTTTGCCCCTCCAGAAGCGCCAGATGGTTCCCAAAATGATTGTGGCAAGTAGTCTCATGGCCTTGCCTCTCCCTGAGCTTGAGGCTCACCTTGGGAAGCTCCTTGAGGAGAATCCCCTCCTTGAAGTTCGAGAAGGGGTTGTGTGCTTCGGATGCGGGGAGAAGCTCTCTGGATACCCTGAGTGGTGCCCTCGCTGCGGGAGGTACCTGGGGCGGGAATGGGAAGAGGTTCCCCTTGAGGATGTGCCGCAGCGGGGAGAAAAACGGGGATGGAAAGAATTCCTTTTTGAGGAGATTGCAAGCCTTGTTGGACTCGGGGAAAAGGAGAAAAGAATTGTCCATGCGATTTTTGCAAATCTTGACAACGAGGGATTCCTGCGAAGCTCTCCGGAAGAGCTTGCCTTTAGCTTGCGAGTTTCTGAGACGAATGTGGAGAGAGTTATCGAGAAAGTTCGAGAAGCGGGATTTTTCGGCTTTGCGGCTCGGAGTGCCTTAGAGTTCTTAGGAATGCAGCTTGAGCGCCTTGGGGTGGCGGAGAAACCTGAGGAACTCCTCGAGAGATTCCGTGGCAATCCGGAACGCTTTGGGGAGTTCCTTGCCCCCTATCGGGATCAGCTCTTCTTCTCTCCAGCGCAGTACTTCGAGAGCACCCTGGGAAGGGAACGGGAGGATTTAGAAGAGGAAGCCGGGTTGATTCGTCCTGATGCAGAAATCGTTGAGGTTGAGGAAGGGGAGTTCGAGGTGGTCCTTGTTCCCTCCTTTTCCATGCAGATTGGGGTGAGCGAGATGGCGCTCTCCCTCTGGCGCAGGAAGCGGAAGGAATTCTCTGAAAGGGAGCGTCATTTCTTTCGGGAGAAACTCGCTGAAGCCCGGGAAGTTCTCTCCTGTCTCTCGTACCGGTATAGGACGCTCCTTAGGGTTCTCGAGTACATTGTGGAGCG
>JACIZN010000082.1:0-3832 GCA_014359405.1 Candidatus Caldatribacterium sp. | reverse complement strand
TTTCGCCATGGCCCTTCCTTTTTCGTTCCTCTAACCCAGGGGGAGATTGCCGAAGCCCTTGGGATGAGCGTGAGTGGGGTTTGCCAGGTTCTCAAGGGGAAGTTCCTCCGGTTTCCTGATGGTCTTGTCCGAAGCGTCAAGTTCTTTTTTGACGCCTCGTACCCCGCGAAAGAGGCCATGCGGTCGCTCATTGCCCGGGAGGACCCGAATCATCCCCTCTCGGACCGAGAAATCGCAGAAAAACTGAAGTCCCAGGGGATATTCATCGCCCGGAGAACCTGTGCGCTCTACCGGGAAGAAATGGGAATTCCTCCGGCGTACCTGCGCCGGCGTATGAAAGGACGGTGGCACCATGGATATTCAGGGCTTTCTTGATGAGTACCGAAAGGGTATCCGAAGCCTGCGGGAACAGTCCCCAAAGAGTGTTGAACCGTTTCTCTCCTTCTACGACGCCATCATGACGGATGGAGCCCTGTCCCTCAAGGTAAAAGAGCTCATTGCCTTGGCCATTGGCGTTGCGATTCACTGTGAGCACTGCGTCATCCTCCACGTGCGGGGGGCAAAGAAAGCGGGAGCGACTCCCGAAGAAATTTTTGAAGCCGCCCAGGTTGGGGTTGTCATGGGCGGGGGACCGGCATTCACCTTTCTTCCTCTTGTGGCTGAGGTTCTTGCAAGCTCCTGAGGTAAAGGAGAATATCTGAGGCGGGGGTGAGGATAAAGGTATCACCTTCTTTGAAGGACTTCTTGTACACCTCAAGAGTCCGCAGGAAGGCGAAGAATTCGGGATTCTTCCGGTACGCCTCCGCATAGATTCGCAGGGCCTCGGCTTCGCCCTCGCCTCGGAGAATCTGGGCTTTCTTTTCTGCCTCGGCAAGAATGAGGGCTCGTTCTTTGTCTGCCTCGGCCCGAATCTTTGTCGCCTCTTCCTCACCTTCGGAGCGGTACTGTCGAGCTTGGCGCTCCCTCTCGGCTTTCATCCGCTGGAAAACGGCTTCCTCGTTTTGCTTGGGGAGATCCGCCCGCTTGATGCGGACATCCACAATCTCCACCCCGAATTCCTTGGTCTTCTCGTTGGACCTTGCGGTTACTCTTTCCACGACCTCTTTTCGGACCTTGGAGACGAGATCAAAGAGGTCTACCCGTCCGATTTCAGTTCGAAGCTCGGAGTACACCACATCGTCGATGCGGATGATGGCTCTGTTCTCGCTCACCACCGTTTGGAGGAAAAGAAGGGGGTCAGCAATGCGCCAGCGGACGTAGCTGTCGACCACAAGGGTTTTCTTATCCTTGGTGATGACCTCCTCAGGAGGCGAGTCGTACTCCAAGAGTCGCCGCTCAAACTTCCGGACCACCTGGAAGGGATACGGGAGCTTCAGATGAAAGCCACTTTCCCGGACAACCCGAACGGGTTTCCCGAACTGCACGATGACCCCCTGCTCAGTCTCGTCAAGGACGTACCAGGGCTTGAAAACGGCAAGAAGGATAAGGAGAACAGCAACCAGGCCCACGTACCACCGCCACGTCCTACTCATTGTTCTCCCCCTCACGAAGCGGCAAGAACTTCAGAGTACCCTTTGCGGCCTCCTCCTCGTCAAAGACGAACTTCTTCACCTTGGGCAGAACTTCTTCAAGAGCTTCTAAGCGCAGGCGTCGGCGGGTGACTTCGGGGTTGGCTTCGTACTCTTTCAAGACTGCAAGGAACCGGGCCACTTCGCCTTCGGCTCTGCGGATGACTGTTTCCCGATATGCTTCGGCTTCCTGGATGATGCGAGCTGCTTCCCCACGGGCCTGAGGGAGAATCTGGTTCCGGTACGCTTCGGCTTCGTTGATGAAACGGACCTTATCCTCCCGAGCGCTGGCCACATCCTTGAAAGCCGATACCACTTCCTGGGGAGGCTGGACATCCTGGAGCTGCACGGCAAGAACCCGAATTCCTGCCTCGTACCGGTCGAGAATTTCCTGGAGGAGATTCTTCGTCTCTTCCTGGACCTCAGCTCGGCCGGTGGTGAGCACCTCGTCGATGGTCTTTTTCCCCACCACTTCCCGCAGAGCAGCTTCTGCGGCGTTTTTCACCGCCTTTTCCGGATCTTTGATGCGGAAGAGGTACTGGTACGGGTCGCTGATGCGGAACTGCACAATGAACTGGCAGCTCACAATGTTCTCGTCCCCGGTGAGCATGAGGGACTCCTCGGGCACAAGGGCATACCTTGGTGGAGGGCCAGGACTGAGGGTTCGAAAGCCGATTTCAACCCGGCGAACTTCGGTGATTTTGGGTCGGGCAACGCTCTCAAAGGGGTAGGGGAGATGGTAGTGAATTCCCGGAGGGACGGTACGGTTGTAACTGCCGAGGCGTCGGACAACTCCCACCTCGTCCGGGCCCACGACGTACACGCCGCTTGCAAGGTACGCAACGAGAATCACAAAAAGTGCATATACCCCCAGGCGCCTGAAGAAGCGGAAGAAACGCACTGTGGAGATGTCGATAACTTTCCCCTCAAACCCCTCGTTGTACATAGCTTTATCTTAGCGGAAAAGAGGGAGGAATGCAATACAAAAAGGCGGGGCGAAAACCCCGCCTTCTGTCACACTCTGAACTGCCCCACGAGCTTCTGCAGGTGCTGGGCCATCTGTGCCAGGGCCTGTACGGCGGAGTTGACCTCTTCGAGCGAGGCATTCTGTTCTTCCGTGGAAGCAGAGACTTCTTCGCTTGAGGCGGCGTTCTCTTCGGCCACAGCAGCAATGGAAGAGATGTTCTCGGTGATGTTCTGTACCCCTTGTGTGGTCCGGGCAATGAGGGTGGCGTTGTCCCTTGAGAAGGCAATGACCTCTTCGGCGCTCTGACGAGTCTTTTCCTGGAGCAGAAGGGCTTCCTCCAGAGACTTGACAAGTTTCTCGATGTTTCCTTCAAGTCGTTCAATGGCCGAAAGGATTTCGTTGAAGTTTGCAACCACGTTCTCGCTCTCTTTGTTCCCTGCCTCGACTTCCCTCCGTGCCTGTTCCATGTTCTCGACTGCCTGCCGGGTATCTTTCTGAATCTCCGCAATGAGGGCGCCGATCTGTTCTGCTGCCTTTGCAGATTCCTCGGCGAGTTTGCGCACTTCTTCCGCTACAACGGCGAAGCCCCGTCCTGCCTCTCCCGCTCGTGCCGCTTCAATTGCCGCATTGAGAGCGAGGAGGTTAGTCTGTTCCGCGATACCGGTGATGAGGTCCACAATTTTTCCGATTTCCTGAGAACGTTCTTCGAGGATATGAATGCTCTCCGCTACCCTCTCGCTCACCCGGGCTATGGAAGAGACGTTCTCGATGAGCCGCTGCAGGGCCTGCTTGCCTTTTTGAGCTTCACCACGGGTGGTTGTGCTCTCTTTCTTCGTGCTTTCCGTGGCTTGTCGTATTGTCTCGAGAGCCTCCCGGTTCTTCGTGAGGTTCTCCTGCACAAGGGCAAGGAGTTCCAGATTCCTCTGGGTGGCCTGGGCGATTTTCTCGCTCTCTTTCCCTATCCGTGCAGCCTCCTCACCTATCTTCTGGAGCTCCTCACTCTGGCGGGTGGAGCCTTCTGCAACCTGAGAGATGGTCTTGGTGATTTCCTGGGTGGCTTTCGAGATTTCGTCGATGGAGGAAGCTATTTCTTCACTTGAGGAGGCCAGGGAAGAGGAGGAATTGAGTATCTCAGTCACAAGCTCCTTGAGGTTTCCAAGCATAGTCAAGAAAGACCGGGCAAGGACTGCTACCTCATCGCTTCCGGAAGCAACCTCTTCAACGGGCCTTGTATCCACCCGGAGTTCGCCCTGAGCTACCTGGTTGATGATTTCCTTGACCTTGGCAATACCTGAGG
>JACIZN010000081.1 GCA_014359405.1 Candidatus Caldatribacterium sp. | reverse complement strand
GTCCCGGGATGGAGAGAGGATTTCAACCCGAACGAAACGTTCAGGATACTTCGCCGAAGAAAAAGCGAGAAGCCCCACTCGCAGCCCTGGCGGAGGAGGGGTATCCTGAGGAACAATTCGAAGGGGAACAGAAGGAGCGTAATGAGAGGGAAGCTGCCCAGGAGAACGGGGGACACTCGAAAGGTAGGCCTCTCTAACCTTCCCAATGACTCTTTCTATCTCCTCGAGAGGAACGCCTCCGGGTCTCAAGAGGAGAGGTTCATCGGCAAGCTCGATGACCGTCGACTCCACCCCTATGGGGCACCTTCCCCCATCGAGGATGAGCTCAATCCGATCCCCAATCTGTCTTGCCACATGCACCGCAAGAGTTGGGCTCAAGCGTCCAAAGCGATTGGCACTCGGAGCAGCAATGGGCACTTGGGCCTCTCGAATGAGCCGCAGGGCAACAGGATGCGCAGGCATCCGTACCGCAACCGTAGGAAGACCCGCCGTAACGATATCAGGAATAACAGGTTTCTTAGGCAACACAAGGGTCAGGGGTCCTGGCCAAAATCGCTCTGCAAGGAGCAGGGCCCTTGGATCCGAGAAATCGCAGAGTTCCCCAGCCATGGTAAGGTCAGCAACATGGACGATGAAGGGGTCGAAGAACGGACGTTCCTTTACCTCAAAGACGCGGGCGACTGCCCGAGCATCAAGAGCACAGGCTCCAAGACCGTACACCGTCTCCGTAGGAAAGGCAACAAGTTTTCCCTCTCTGAGGAATTCTGCGGCCTTTCGAATTGCCTCCTCAGTTGCCGGAAGGATTTCAGCCATAGCTACAGGTATTCTCCTTTGCCCATCTCTTCCAAGTACCGCAGGAGACGACGCACTTCCTGGTCCCTCTGGCGAGGCATAAGGAAAAGGATGTCCCTCTCTTCCACAAGGACTACGTCCTCTACCCCAAAAAGGACAACCGGCTTTTCAGTCCAGAGGACACACCCTCTACTCTCTAAGGCAACGCACTCTCCCAAGGCTGCATTCGAAGAAGCGTCTTTCGGGAGAACATCGTACAGACTCTCCCATGACCCCACATCGCTCCAACCGAATTTCCCAGAAACCACGAGGATGTTTGGAGCTTTTTCCATGACCGCGTAGTCAATCGAGAGAGAAGGCAACGCAGCGAAAACCCTCTTGAGCACTTCTTCTTCCCCTGGAGTTCCAAGGTTCCTGCCAATTTCCTCCAGTCCTTTCGCAATTTCGGGAGCCCACTGCCTTAAGGCTGCAAGGATGGCTCCGATGGTCCATACGAACATCCCACTGTTCCAGAGATATCCCCCGAGACGAAGGTACTCCTCTGCCGTCTTTCGGTCCGGTTTCTCCGTGAACCCCATCCCGTAGTACACTCGGCCTCGGGCATCTTCCCGAAAGAGATCCCCACAGCGGATGTACCCATACCCGGTGTGAGGTCGGTTAGGTTCTATCCCAAAGGTTACAAGCCACTCGCCCGCTTGGGCAACTTCTGTAGCAAGCTCAACGGCCTTTCGAAAGTTCTCATCGTCAAGAATCACATGGTCCGCAGGGAGGACAATCATAACTTCCTGGGGCGAAGAAAAGCGGGAAAGAAAGAGCGCAGCAAGACCAATGCAGGGAGCAGTGTTCCGCCCTACCGGCTCAAGGATGAGGTTGCGAGACGAGAGAAAAGGAAGCTCTTCGAGAACTGATGCAGCGTGCTCCTTCTGGGTAACCACGTAAAGGTTCTCAACCCCAACCAGAGGAAGAATGCGCTCGACCGTGCGGGCAAGAAGGGTCTTTCCAAAGAACCTCACAAATTGCTTCGGTCGATGGCTCCGGCTCAACGGCCAGAGGCGTTCTCCTTTCCCACCAGCCATGACTACAGCAAAAGGCACAGCGCTACCCCCTTTTTCTGCTATTATACCGAATCTGCTATAATACGAAAAAAGGAGGTAAAAAGGTGAGCTGTAATCTCCTTCTTGTGAAGATTGACCGCCGTTCTCAAGCTGCTCCAGAGGTTCAGAAAACCCTCACCGAATTCGGACGCCTCATACGAGCTCGACTTGGTCTCCATGAAGCGTCTCCCACGTACTGCGCCGAAGACGGCCTTGTTATCCTTGAGCTTCGGGGGAAAGGAGAGGATACCAAAGCCTTAGAAGAGGCGCTTTCCCGCATCCCTGGAGTCACAGTGCTTGCCGTGGAGCTCTGAAAAGACGAAAGGGAGGAAAGTACATACTGCGACGTCCCCTCTCCTCCCCGTCTCTTGATACCCTCAAGGCCCCGGGAACGACAGCTTCAATTCTCCCGGGGACGCACTGAACTCCCCAGATGGAAAGGAGTTCCTCCTCCCAGGAAACCCCTTCAAGAACCCCAAGACCAAGGTCTCTCCCATCCCCGCTGTAAAGTCCACAGATAATCCCCATTTCTTCCCCTTCGAAAGGGAGAAAAACCTCTTCTCCAAGGCTTGCAAATCGCATACCTTCCTCTTCTCTTTCCGCCTTCCAAGAGAAAAAGGATGGGTAGCAGGGGAGAGAAAAGCGGAGCGCCTGTACCGGAAGGCGCATCTCCCTCCCGCCAGAAAAGTACAGGGCAAAGAGCTTCTTTCGGTGCCTTCGGCGCACCTCGGAGCATTTCGCTAAGGCTTCGGAGGGCACAGGAAGAACAAGAAGGCGTTCCTTCAAAAAAGAGGCAAAAAGGGCGAACTCTTCCTCCTCACCCAGGGCGAGAACAATTTCTGGGTCGATGAGCCGAATCTTGAGCGTCTTGAGGTAGTATCCTGGCAACGAATGGAAAAGCCCACAGGTATCGACGAGAACAACATCGCTCTTTTTCCTGACCGTGCGCACGAGATCCCAAGCAAGGTACGCAAAGGCAACGATATCCCGCTCTGGTGTTGTATCCCCAAAGAATCGAAAATGGGTTGTAAAGAGGAGATCCTTTGGATTTGCCCGTCCTGAAAGCACCGCGGCTCCAAGGGTTGTTGGGGGCCCAATCTGGGATTGACCAGGGTCTGTATCCACCCACCCGACCCGCTTCCCCTCCCGAAGGAACATCTCTACAAGGAGACGCACGAGGGTCGTTTTCCCCCGATCAGGGGGAGCCACAGCCACAATGGTTCCCCGAAAATCCGAAAGAGCTTCCTCAAGAAAAGCCCACTCTTTAGGCCAGAAGAGTCGCTCCATCATGGCCACAAAAGAAGCGAGAGGGGAACAACCTCATATCCCCTCTCTTCGAGGGCTTGGAGCACCTGAGGGAGTGCCCGAACGGTGCAGGGAAGAGGATGGAAAAGAACAATGGCACCGGGGTGCACTCTCTGGAGAACAGAAGTCACCACTTCTTCTCCGTCCTTTGCCTTCCAATCCCCTGAGTCCACACTCCAGAGAACGAGGGTATACCCCAAAGCCCCACAGGCCCGTTGCACATCCTGGGTCACAAGCCCCCCTGGAGGTCGAAAGTACAGAGGAAGTTGACCCGTAACTTCAAGAATAGCCCTTTCGGCCCGCTCAATGTCCTCCCGAATCTCTTTCTCCAAACATCCCTTGGTCAGCACATGGGAAAAGGAGTGATTCCCAATCTCATGTCCTGCAGCAACAATGAGATGCACAAGCTCTGGATGGCGCAGAACCTGAGATCCGACAAGGAAAAAGGTCGCCCGTACCTTGAATCTCTCAAGAACAGCAAGAATCTCCCCTGTGTACCCATTCGGGGCATCGTCAAAGGTAAGGGCGATTCTCTTCCCCGCTTGGATGTTCTCCCGAACAAGGCGCAGGGCATTCAGGCCAAAAACACGTTCTCCCTGAACCTCAATGGCCTCTGCGCCCTGGAGAAAAAGGAGAACTGCGGCAAGGACAAAAAGGTACGAGAGTCTATGCCTCGCCCAGAATCCTTCGTAACCGTTCTTCGAGGCTTTTCTTTGGAACATACCCCACGACTCGTTCCACTTCCTTCCCGTCCTGGAAGAAGATGAGAGTGGGAATGGCATGGACCCCATACCGCATGGCTAAGGATGGAGCATCGTCTGTATTCACTTTCCCCACCTTAACCCGTCCGGCCCACTCTCGCGCAATATCAGCAACCACCGGAGCCATCATACGGCAGGGCATGCACCAGGTCGCCCAGAAATCCACAAGAACTGGCATGGGGGAACGGAGCACTTCTTCGTCAAAATTCGTCTCATTCAATTCCAAAATTCCTTCGTCCACCTTCTCCACATCCTTTCTCGCCGATTTTCAGCTCTTTCCCTTGTGTGAGTCGGCGAATATTGTCTTTGTGCCTTACAAACACACAGATTGCCGCCAGTATTCCCCACCATACGAAAACCGGAGGTCGATGGAAAAGGAAAAGGAAAACCGGCATAGCTGCTGCTCCACTCAGAGACCCAAGAGAGGAGTACCTCGTGAGTACCACCATAAGAACCCAGGTCAAAAAGCACAGAAGAGCCGCTTGCCAGGAGAGGAAAAAGAGTACTCCGAGTGTCGTGGCCACTCCCTTACCTCCTCTGAACCTCAAAAAGCACGACCAGTCATGCCCCACAATGACAAGAAAGGCCGCGGCGAGAAAGAGAGGAGACACCCCGAAAAACCGAAAAGCAAGGTATGCCCCGAGGAAACCTTTGAGAGCGTCTCCCACACCGGCAAGAAGAGCAGGGAAAAATCCTGCCACTCGAGAGACATTCGTCGCTCCGATATTCCCACTTCCGTACTTGCGGAGATCCACACCCCGGAAAGCCCATGTGACCAAAAGCCCACAGGGTAAAGACCCTAAGAGATAGTTCACCGGGAATATCCAAACCGCCACAGTGCTCACCCCTCGTACCTCCCAAAAACCAGAGTCCCGTTGTGCCCCCCAAAGCCGAAGGAATTCGAAAGAGCGTTACGGATCTCAAGGGGGTGGGCTTTCCAAGGGGTGTAATCGAGATCGCACTCAGGATCAGGCTCTTCAAGGTTGATGGTGGGATGGACAACTTGATGGTAAATTGAAAGAACCGTGGCCGCTGCTTCAATGGCTCCCGCCGCTCCAAGGAGATGACCAACCATGGACTTCGTGGAACTGATTTTGATTCGGTACGCCCGCTCACCGAAAACCTTCTTGATGGCAAGGGTCTCGGTGCGGTCGTTGAGGGGAGTGGAGGTACCATGGGCGTTAATGTAGTCCACCTCATCAGGTGATACACCGCTATCCTCAAGAGCAAGGCGCATGGCCCGAGCTGCTCCCTCGCCCTCTGGATCAGGAGCGGTAATGTGGTACGCATCACAGGTCGAGGCATATCCTTTGAGCTCGGCATAAATCCGCGCACCCCGATTGAGAGCCACCTCTTCCGCTTCAAGAACAAGAGCACAAGCTCCTTCAGCCATAACAAACCCGTCGCGGTTACGATCAAAGGGGCGAGAAGCTTTCTGGGGCTCGTCGTTGCGGGTCGACAGCGCCTTCATGGCACAGAAACCAGCGATGGCCAAGGGGGTAATAGACGCCTCAGCCCCAACGGCAATCATAATGTCGGCTTCGTTCCGCTGGATAATGCGGAGGGCCTCTCCCAAGGCATGAGTCGATGCTTCGCAGGCGGTGGAAACGCAGCTATTTGGACCCTTGAGACCGAGCTGAATGGCCACGTTTGCTGCCCCCATGTTCACAATCATCATGGGGATGAAGAAAGCGCTCACCTTCTGAGGTCCCCGTTCAAGGAGTACTCGGTACTGCTCTTCGAAGGTTCGAATGCCCCCGATACCGGATCCAAGAATGACTCCCGCTCTCTCCCGGTTGATTCGATTGAGATCGAGCTGAGCGTCCTTCAGAGCCATGAGGGAGGCACAAACAGCAAACTGAGAGAAACGGTCCATTCTCCTTGCTTCTTTCTTGGGCAAGAAACCCTCGGGGTTGAAGTCCCTAACCTCTCCTGCAATCCTGCTCTCGAACGGAGTGGGATCAAAGCTCTGGATGATATCGATGCCCGACTTCCCCTCAAGGAGAGACTGCCAGAATTTCTCCTTACCCGTACCCACAGGGCTTATAACCCCGATACCTGTGACAACCACTCGTCGTGCCAACTGCCCAACCCCCTTTACCACTCTATGAGCGCAGCCCCCCACGTGAGACCTGCGCCGAAACCTACAAGGAGTACGATATCTCCCTTACCGATACGCTGCGACCGTAGCGCCTCGTCAAGGGCTATAGGCACCGAAGCTGCAGAGGTGTTGCCGTACCGGTCAACGTTGACAAAAATCTTTTCCTCGGGTATTCCGAGGCGTTTAGCCGCCGATTGGATGATTCGGATGTTCGCCTGATGGGGAATAAAAAGACTCACATCGTCAATGGTCTTCTGCGCTTTCTCGAGGACCTTTCGCGAAGCCTCTTCCACCACTCGCACTGCGAATTTGAAAACCTCGTTCCCATTCATTTTAATGTAGTGGAGTCGCTTCTCTACCGTCTCGAAGGAGGCCGGCATTCGGGAACCCCCAGCAGGAAGCTCAAGGAGATGAGCCCCACCTCCATCGGCTCCAAGGTACGTTGCAAGAATCCCTGGTCGCTCATCAAGACCAAGTACTACCGCCCCTGCTCCATCGCCAAAGAGCACGCACGTTGCCCTGTCCTGCCAGTCCACGATTTTGGAGAGGGTCTCAGCTCCTACAACCAATGCCTTCCCCTTTCCTTCGGCAAGGAGGTACTTCTCGGCAACCGAAAGGGCGTACACAAATCCGGTGCACCCTGCCTCAAGATCAAAGGCAAAGGCATTCTTTGCCCCCAGAGCATGCTGGAGAATACAGGCCGTAGATGGGAAAAGCATATCCGGCGTGACCGTTGCGACTATGATGCAGTCGAGCTCCTCCGGAGCAACGGAGGCACTCCGAAGTGCTCTCCAAGAGGCTTCAAGG
The DNA here is from genome assembly GCA_014359405.1 of Candidatus Caldatribacterium sp. Taxonomy (NCBI): domain Bacteria; kingdom Pseudomonadati; phylum Atribacterota; class Atribacteria; order Atribacterales; family Candidatus Caldatribacteriaceae; genus Candidatus Caldatribacterium; species Candidatus Caldatribacterium oleiphilum. The sequence continues at coordinate 1,638 of JACIZN010000081.1, read as the reverse complement.
GCAAAAGTTGAAGTGGTTTCTGAGGGAAGAGCAATGCGCCGTTCCTTTATCCCGGTTCGGGTGGTGATCCACTCATCACTTGTGTCTACCATACGCTCAAGGTCAAGGTTCGTGAGTACCTTCTCTGGAACGCTTGAGCCTGTTCCAAGGATACGCACCCACTGGGTCCTCAAGAGAGTTCCTCCTTTTCCTCTCGAACAAGGGAAAACCCAAGTTCTGCCTCGGCAACCACCTGTTCCCCAACCTTTGCCACACCTTTGAGCTTTCCCACACGACCCTTCATTTTGAGGAGTGTAACCTCCATGACGAGCTGGTCTCCAGGAACCACCGGACGGCGGAAGCGAACGTTATCCAAGGAGGCAAAGTACGGAATGCATCCCCGGAACTCCTCCATGTACATCATCATGGTTGCTCCTACTTGCGCCATGCTCTCAATGATGAGCACCCCAGGCATAACCGGTCTTCCAGGGAAATGTCCCTGGAAAAACCATTCGTTCGCCGTGACGTTTTTCACCCCCACAACTTTCCCTTCCTCGAGAGCAACGATTCGGTCCACAAGAAGGAAGGGGAAGCGGTGGGGAAGAATCTCCTGGATCTTTCGAATATCCATCTCCATTCTCCAGACCCCCATCGATGCGCAACGTTTCTAATACTCTATCGAAACTCCCCAAAATTGACAAGGTTGAACCACTGAAGTAGTATTGTACAAGAAATTCCCGGAAAATGGGCTCATGAGGTGGATAGGATATGATGAGGACGTTGCGCAAGAACATCGATATCATTCTCATTATCGTTGTGGTTGCCTTCGCCGTTACCATCTACTACGGGTATGGTTCGTACCGGCGGGCTGGCCGTGCTGGGCAAGCTATAGCAGCAACAGTCAACGGTACCGCCATCAGCTTCTACACCCTTGACCAAGCCTTTCGGAATTTCCTGAGCCAGTACGATTCGAAAACCTTAAGCTCCTGGGATGAAGAGACCTTTAACCTCATTCGCCGTCTGGTTCTTGAAAACCTCATCAACAATGAACTCCTCTACCAAGAAGCCCGCGCCCGAAGGGTTCGAGTCTCCTCGAAGGACATCCAAGAGGAAGTTGAGAGAATACGCGCCCAGTTTCCCTCGGAGAACGAATTTCGCCGGTACCTTGAGTACCAGGGCCTGACGCTTCCAGCGCTTCGGGAGTCCATTCGCCGGGAACTCATGATTCGAAAACTCACCGAGAGCCTCGTTGCTGATCTTCCAGTCCCTGACGAGGAAGTTACAAAGTACTACCAAGAGCACCAGGACCTCTTCACTACTCCAGCTCAGTACCACCTCCTTAAGATGACTTTCCTCACCAAAGAGGATGCGGAGAAAGCCCTGCGCCGCCTCTACCTCGGAGAGGATTTCGCAAAAATCGCCCGGGAGGTTTCCCTTGACGAAGCAGCACAGAAAGGCGGAGACGCGGGTTGGGTTGCCGAAACGGCACTGCCCCAAGAAGTCAAGGAAGCCTTAGAGAAGGTCAAGGAGGACCCTCGAAACGTAACTCCCCCCATTCAGGTGGGGAACACCTACGTCATCTACCGGGTTCTGGAGTGGAAGCCAAGAGAAACCAAGCCTTTTGAAGAAGTTAAAGAGAACATTCGCCAGTACCTTCTT
>JACIZN010000080.1 GCA_014359405.1 Candidatus Caldatribacterium sp. | reverse complement strand
TCATGATTTTTGCTCCCTCTTCAAGAATCTGAGCCCGGTAGAAGGCTTCCTTGAGCGTTGCTCCTACGGTAATGGCCCCGTGGTTTGCAAGGACTACGGCTTCAGCATGCTGCACAGCTTTCCGAACCGCCTGGGCAAGCTCTTCCGTGCAGGGGAGAATGTAGGGAAGGGTTACCACTTTGTGGATGAGAGCCACGAAATCCGGAAACATCGGTTGAATCTCTCCACCACCGCTTGCCACACCAATGACAAAGGGAGGGTGCACATGGACCACGGCCTGCACGTCACTTCGGGCAAGGTAAATCGCCCGGTGCATGGCCACCTCTGAAGAGGGCCGTCCCTCACCTTCCACTTTACCTGTCTCAATGTCCACCGCAACGTACCCTTCAGGAGGAACCTCGTCAAAGGAGAGACCACTCGGAGAAATGAGCATCTTCTTCCCCCATCGGGCGCTGATATTTCCCCCAGGACCAACGGCAAGACCGACCTCAAGAATTCGCCGACCAAAGAAAGCAAGATCCTCGCGGAGTTTACGCTCGTCCATAGCTACCCCTTCTTCCTCGTGTTTCTTCTATTATATCAGAGTTTCGATACGCCGTTCTCGGCGAAACCTTCCTGCACGAGACTTAGGAACTCTCGAGCAAGGAAGGGGTCAAAAATCCGACCGCTCTCTCGTCTGATGTAGGCAAGGGCCTCAGGGCGGGGCCGCTCAAGGAAAGCCAAACAAAGGGCCACGATGCGGGAGAGAAGGGGGATCTCTTCACCTCGAAGCCCCCCTGGGAGCCCCTCCCCATTCCACCATTCTTCGTGTGAAAGAATGGCCTCCGAAAGGGGGCAAGGAGGGGAATGTTGCTCGCAATGAAGTAGCCGGACTCCGTGTGACGGCGAAGGAAAACCTCCCGGGGAAGTCCCGGCCATTCACCCCTCTCCACAAGAGGCACCACACCCACATCGTGGAAGCGGGCAAGAAGGGCAAGGGATTCACGCTCCTTTTGGGGAAGCCGGATTCGCTCTGCAAAACGAAGGGTAAGCCTTTCAATCTCCTCAAGGAAACGCTTCCCTTTAATACGCTCAAGGGCTCTTTCCAGAGCCGCAAGGACCCCCTGGTAGAAATCTTCCCGTTCGGCAAGTTTCACCCTGTACATGTGTTCCTCTGCCTCACGCACCACATCCTCGACGCTCTGCGAAAGACTTTTTCGGGTTGCCCATCCCAGAGCTACCCCTGCAGGAAGAAGAGTCCTTTCTCCCCCAAGCCTTTCCCTAATTCGTGCACAGATACCCTGGGCCACTTCCTCGTCCGCCTTGGGGAGAATCACCGCAAACTCATCCCCACCCCAGCGGGCCACGACATCCTCTTTTCGGCAGCTTGCCCGAAAGGCTTCAGCCACCACCTGGAGCAGGCGATCTCCTTCCGCATGGCCAAAGGCATCGTTCACAATCTTGAGCCCGTTGACATCCCCCACAATGATACTCAGGGGAACGGAACGGGCACTGCTCAAGCGATGCAGCTCTTCTTCAAAGTACGCCCGATTGTAGAGGCTGGTGAGTGCGTCTCGGAAACTCGCAAGGCGTATCGCCTCTTCCGCTTTCTTCCTCTCTGTAACGTCCCGAATGGTCACCACCGCTCCCCGGACAAGGGGGTGGGAAAGGAGCATCCGACCAATAGCTTCGACTGTACGCCACTCACCGCTTCGGTGCTTCAGGCGGAACTCTACCCGCCCAACCATTCCCTCGGCATTCCTCAAGAAGAGCTGTTGCACTCGACGCATGTCCTCGGGATGGAGAAGAGAAAGGGCGAGCATCCCCTGAACCTCCTCAGGAGTGTACCCGGTGACGTTCTCCACCGAAGAGGTGGCAAAGCGTACCCTTCCCTGTCCAAAACCACAACCCCATCGGAGCTGTACTCAAGGAGAATCCGGTAGTACATTTCGTTCCGCCGGACGTCCTCCCGGGCGAGAACCTCCTCAGTAACGTCCTCAAGGGTCCCTTCGTACACATCCTCTCCGATGACCCGGGCGCTCTCCCGCAGGAAACGAAGCGACCCATCCCGAACCCTCCAGGTACTGACCACATTCTGGATTTCCCCACGTTCTTTAAGGAACTGCTCAAAGGTCGCTAAAGAAAGGAATGCATCCTGACGGAAGGAGGAAAGGCCGAGTTCCTGGAGCTCCCGAAGCTCCGTATACCCGAGAATCTCAAGGACCTTAGGATTTGCCTGGAGGATTTCTCCCCCGAAGCGGGCTTGGTACACTCCAACCGGTACCTCTTCAAAGAGCCTTCGGAAGCGAGCCTCGCTCTCCACAAGCTCCTTTCTTTTCCTTTCCACTTCCTCAAGGAGCACATTGACCGCCTCCCCGACAAGAGCCACTTCGTCGTTACCTTTTGCTTCAAATCGGGCTGTGAAATCCCCTGCTTCCCGAACCCGCTTCAGGAAACTCGTAAGGCGTAGGACCCGTCGCACGGCAACGTGCTCAACAAGGAGAAAGAGGAAAAGAAAAATCGCCAAGCTCCCGGCCACATGCCCCCAGAGGAGAACCTTAGCCACTTCCTGTCCCCGGACCAGAAAACTTCGCCGGTACGGAAAGGTGAACGCAAAGCCATCTTCCCCAAGAGCATACGGAAAGGGAACGGCAACGATTGCCTGGAAAGGAGTGGTCTCGCGCACCACAAAACCTTTCTGGCGCTTTTCCGCAAAAGAGGCCCTGTCGACCATCTCAAGGGTTACCCTGTGGCCAAAAAGGTCAGAGAGGTGCCCAAGGAAAGGCTCGTCGACCTTGCGCGCCATGACGAGAAACCCCTGGGGTGGACCCGAAAGGTCGCTCGTGAGAACCCAGGAAAGGGCAAAGAACCATACTTCCTTTCCCACCGGGAGGAAACCGCTCCTTCGGTCAAGGAGGTACCCCGGAGAAAGGGAAGCGCCAACTTGCTGCACAAGGCGCACGAGCTCTTGAGGAAGAGGAAAGGGTCTCTGGGTATTGGGGTCCACACTCTTCCCGTAAAAGAGCGTTCCATCTTCCTTGAAGAATCCAAGGAAGTAAATCCCCAGGTTCGGGAAAACATCATCGGTGCAGTTCACATCCACATACTCCGGGTACTCCCCACCCAGGAACTCGTAGGTATCATCCCAGAACGCCCAGTCGGCAACGATGCGCTCGAGGTTTTTCCTCTCGCTCTCGATGATACGGGAAAGCTGGGTCACCTTCCCCGCAAGGTCCTCGTTCTCGAGTTTCAGGGAATCGCGCAGGAGAAGCCGGTTGGTTGCGAAAAAGGTAAGGAAAAAGGAACAGGGGGAAATGACGCCAATGACGCTTGCAACCTTGAAGCGAAGCGACACCTTTCTCCCCTCCTGAAAAAACCAAAAACCACTGCCTATGCTGTATTAAAAAGGACAGAAGAATTATAGATGACCAACGATTACAAGTAAACTAACAATACCAGAGGGCACTTGTTAAAAATCCCCTCTGACGTGTAAGCGTGGCAAAGCGACTTCCTCTTTCTGGAACACAAGGTTACTTTTTCCACTTCTCGCAACGGCTCCTCGACGTCACCGCAAACCCGATTGTTCCACCGCCTTCTTGGAAGAAGGGTAAGGTCATTGCGAACTCGTCGTTTCGTTTGTGAAGCAATCTCGTCTTTTTCTGGAAGTGCAAGGTTGCTTCGTCGCTTCGCTCCTTGTAATGTTCTGTGTTCCGAGTCAAGTCCCCTGAAGAGCGAGATTCCTTTTCTTCTCTAAGTAATGGGGATCATAGGGAACACCACTTCTCAGGATGGCAAAGATCTGTCGCAAGAGCTTATTGGCCGCTGCAATCAGGGCCACCTTCTTGGGTTTCCCTCGAGCAATGACCCCTTCGCGTTGCTATAAGATTCTTTGACCACTGCAAGCACAGCGAAGCGGTTTCGTATCTGTTCCAATCCCTCAAGGGGAAGGGTACAATAGGAGAGAAAATGGAAGGATTTGACTGGTACGGAAATGTTGCGCTTCCCCTCATCGTCTTTGCCTCTCGGGTAGGGGACGTGAGTCTTGGGACCATGCGCATCATCCTAACCGCCCGGGGCAGGAGAAACCTTGCCCCCTTTTTTGGGGTTCCTTGAGGTCCTCATCTGGATTGTCGTCGTGAGCCGGCTCGTCATCTATGCCCGCACCCCTCTGGCTTTCCTGGGATACGCTGCTGGGTTTGCTCTTGGAAAAAGAGTGGTTCGCCATAGGTTACGTCATTGTACGGGTTATCCTGCAGAAAAAGGGTGAGGAGCTCTTCAAGGCCCTGCAGAGAGAGGGCTTTGGAGTCACGACAAGACATTCGAATGGCGCACGCTGGGGTGTTCCCAAAGGACACCGCAAAGAAAAAGTAGGGGGGAACCGGTCAGTTCCCCCAGGAAGCGGACGAAGGAATGACGAGAACGTGAACGGAACGCTTCTTTGGCCCGTTGAATTCGTAGAAGTAAATCCGCTGGTCTTCTCCCAAAAGGAGCTTCCCCTGGTGGGCGATGAGGACTTCCGTTGGGGCGACGAAAGCCGCACCCGTTTCAGGTCGCTCGAAATCGTCCTTCTCGAGGACCTTTTTCAGAAGGTCATTGAGCGGCGGCTCAAATGATGAAGGTTTTCCCGCCTGGATATTCACCGCCGCATCCCCATGGGGGACGTAAACGAAAACGCCTGCTTCCTCGGCTTTTGCTTCCTGAACCACCTGGGCCACAAGATCGGTAATATCGATAACGTCTTCTTTAGCCCTGGTCTCTATAAGGAGCGTTTTGAGCACTGCGAATCCCCCCTTTCTATACTCTTTCTAATTCTACCACGCCTCAAAGAGCCCCAAAGCCGCGGTACAATTACCCCCAAAGGGGGTCGAGACCATGCTGAACTTTGAGTTCCACAATCCAACACGAGTCCTCTTTGGAAAAGGCACAACCGACCGGGTTGGGGAAGTATGCGCTGCCTTGGGAAAAAGGGTTCTCCTGGTGTATGGTGGAGGAAGCATCAAAAAGAACGGCCTCTACGATCGGGTCCTTGCAAGCCTCAAAAAGGAGAACCTCGAGGTTTTTGAGCTTTCCGGAATCAAACCGAACCCCACGCTTTCCAAAGTCAAAGAAGGCGTAGCCCTCTGCAAGCGCGAGGGAATCGAAGTGGTCCTTGCCGTTGGAGGAGGAAGCGTTCTCGATAGCGCCAAAATCATAGCTGCTGGAGCATGCTACGATGGAGACCCCTGGGATTTCTTTAGCGGTAAGGCTGAGGTTCCCGGGCGAATTCACCTTGTCACCGTTCTTACTCTGGCTGCAACCGGCTCTGAAATGAACCACAACGCCGTCATCACCAACGAGGAAACGAAAGAGAAACTCGGACTCAGCCACCCCCATCTTTTCCCCGATGTCTCCATCCTTGACCCTGAGAACACCTTCACCGTCCCTAAGGAGCACACAGTCTACGGCATCGTGGACATGATGGCCCATGTCTTTGAGCAGTACTTCCACAAAACTCCGGAAACCCCTCTCCAGGACCGCCTTGCCGAGGGCATCATGAAGACCATCATCGAGTACACCCCAAGGGTCCTTGCTAACCCTACTGACTACGATGCCCGGGCAACCATCATGTGGTGTGGAACCCTTGCCCTGAACCACCTCATTGAAGCGGGAGCGGAAGGAGACTGGTCAAGCCACGATATAGAGCATGAGCTCAGTGCCTTCTACGATATTCCCCACGGGGCAGGTCTTGCCACTGTTTTCCCTCAATGGATGGAGTACGTGCTCCCCATAATTCCCGGGAAGTTCGCCCAATTCGCCGAGCGGGTGTGGGAGATTCCCCGGAACGGCCGAAGCGATATTGAGCTCGGGAGGGCAGGAATTGCGAGAACACGGGAGTGGTTCAAGGAGATTGGGGCTCCTGTGACTCTTCGGGAAGTGGGGATTGATGAGCGCTACTTCGAGACTATGGCTGAAAGGGTGACACAACGCGGTCCCCTGGGCTCGGTGAAAGAGCTTACTAAAGAGGACGTCCTGAATATCCTCAGAATGTGCCTGTGAAAGAAAAAGTAAAAGGGGCAGGCAAAAACCTGCCCCTTCTTGCTTTACACCTCGAAAATAGCCACGACCTCGTGGAGTTCCTGGGCGAGTTTACTCAAGGTCTCAACGGCAGAGGAGATTTCCTCCAGAGATGCGCTCTGCTCCTCGGTGGAAGCGGAGACTTCTTCACTTGAGGCAGCGTTCTCTTCGGCGATGGCGGCAAGGGAAGAGACCTGTTCAGCAATGGTGGCAATGTTCTGGACGATTGCAGCCACTGCCTTTCCGATATCCTCCGAGGAAAGGGCAATCTCGTTCTGGACGCTCTCCATGTCCTTTCGGGTGCCCTCAAGGACATCCCGGGAGGCGGCAATGCGGGAGATGCTCTCCCGGACCCTTGCGATGGCCCCGATGATGTTCGCAAGACCCTGGACCACTTCCTGCACCTGGGACACTCCCTGGTTTACCTCAGAGGTCGTCCGCTCCACCCTCCGCACCGCCTCCTGGGTGTCCCTCTGGATTTCGGCGATGAGCTGAGCGATTTGCTGTGCTGCCTGGGCAGAGCCTTCGGCGAGTTTCCGAACCTCTTCGGCCACCACTGCAAAGCCACGACCTGCCTCTCCGGCTCGAGCAGCCTCTATCGCCGCATTGAGGGCAAGGAGGTTCGTTTGCTCGGCAATGCCGGTGATGACATCGACAATCCTTCCAATTTCCTGAGACCTTCCTTCGAGCTTTCCGATGCCCTCACCGACTTCCTTGGACATCTCTGCAATGCGCCTGATGCTCTCGACAAGGACATTGAGGCTCTTTTGACCCTTCTCGGCTTCCTCAGCTACGCTCTGGCCTTCTCTTACTGATTCCTCGATGTTTCTTGTCACCTCCGCAAGGGCACTGGCGTTTCGCTTCACTCGCTCTTTGAGGGTAACCCGGATGCGCTCGATGTTCTTCTCAGAGAGCTCCTCAATTCGTTTTGCCTCTTCGGCAATGGAGTGGACCCGCTCGTTGAGCCTCTGGAGCTTCTCTCCCTGGCGGTTTGCCCCATCGGCCACCTGGGCAATGGTTCTCGCAATCTCCTGGGTGGCTTTGGCGACTTCCTGGACTGAGGAGGTGAGCTCTTCGCTTGAGGCGGCAAGAGAAGAGGAATGACTAAGCACCCGCTCCACTATCCCCCGAAGGGCCCCCACCATGGTACTGAGGGAACGGGAGAGGAGGCCAACCTCATCGCTCCTTCGGTACTCTAGCACCGTAACCCGCAGATTCCCCTTGGCCACTGCCTCAAGAGTTTGGGCAACGGAGCGGATAGGCAAAGCCAGGGAAGAGGCAATCTGCAGGGAAAAGAACACTATCCCGGCGACAACCACTCCTGCAAGGATGAGCATAAAGCGAAGCATTACTGTCACCGGTTCCCGGAGCTCACTCAGGGGAGCGACTGAGGCCACACGCCAGTTTTTCAGGTTCTCTCCCGAGAAAAGCCCGCGGGGCTTGAGAGTATTGAAGAAGACGATGCGCCTCACACCCTTGAGGGTGTACTCAAGAATGCCCTCGGTATCCTTACTCAAGCCTTCGTCAGCCACGGCAGCTTCCTTATCGTACTCCCCAAAGCTCTTTCCCCGCAGGTCCTCCCAGGGATGCATGATGACTTTTCTACCCGTGGCGTCGTAAACGTAGACAAGCCCGGTTTTGAGGATTTTGACGCCTTCGGTCACCTCGGCATATAGCTTATTAAGGTCAAGACGCAAAGTCACCACACCCTGGAGATTTCCAGAGGCATCAAGAAGAGGAGCGCTGACATTGATGACCTGAGTTTTGAGGTCCTGAGAATAGCGCACATCGGAAACATGCGGTCTTTTCGTGGCGGAAACCACCTGGAACCAGTCCGTCTGGGACTTGTCCTCCCCGATTCCCAGACCCCCCGAGTCGGCAATTTGAACCCCTTGCCCGTTCACTAAAGAAGCAGAGACAAGGACAGGATCCCTCTCCACAGCATCTCTGAGAGCCTTCTCAATCTGGTCTTTGAAGAGGCCTCCTCCCAGGGTTTGAGCAAGCGCGACAGCTTCAGAAAGCACCCGATCGAGGGCTCTTGAGAGTGCTTCCCCGGCAAGGACGGTAAGGTTTCGAGCGTTCTCAACTTCCCTTGCGATGAGCGTTGCCTCAAAACGCGAAAGCCCAAAGTACACGGCAAGGAAAAAGGGCACCAGGGCAAAGAGGAGAAAGTAAGGCTAAGAGCTTCCCTCGAAGACTCATTGTGCGGAACAGCATATCCATCCCCCTTTCTATTTGCTCTTAACGATATATCGTCCTCTCCCAGGAAAACTTTAGCATTCCACTACCCCTCCTCCAAAAGCCACCGCAAGAGTTTTCTGAAAACCACCCTTTTTCCACCAACTTCCTTTTCCCCCTCATAATCAAGGGTCACGACTGTGAGCTTATCGCACCCCAGCTCTTCCGAAGCCTTCAAGAGGGCGGCAACTTCTCGTTCTTCGACCCTAAAGCCAGAAACCTCAGCACAAACCTGGATGAGCTCCTTCACACTTTCGCCTTCAGTTACTACAAAATCAACTTCCCTTTTCCTCGAATCCTGCCAGTAGAACACTTCCATGGATGGGCGTTTCGCTTTGCGGTGTCTGAGCTCCAGAAAAACAGTATTCTCCAGGCATTTCCCCAGATCCTTAC
>JACIZN010000079.1:8364-8716 GCA_014359405.1 Candidatus Caldatribacterium sp. | reverse complement strand
ACCAGTTCACCGCTATTGATGTGCGAACCAGGATTCGCTTCTTGGCCTATGCGAAGGAGCTCTCCTTTTTGAATGGCCTCACCTTCCTTTTGCTTGTGGTCTTCTGGTTGCGAGCTCTGGGGGTGCAGGAGAGACTCTTCCTCCAGACTGACAATGGGGTGGAATTCGGGGGTCTGGGGAACTCGAGGAAGAGAATCCTCATGGAGAAGTACATCTTCAACCCCCTGGGAGTGACTCTCCTTTCGACTCCGGTTCGAGAGAAGAAGGTGAACACCTTCGTGGAACGTTCCCATCGAACTGACGATGAGGAGTTCTATGCCCTGAACCTCGCTCAGGTGACTTCCAGGAAATC
>JACIZN010000079.1:0-8354 GCA_014359405.1 Candidatus Caldatribacterium sp. | reverse complement strand
TTGTCCGTCCCCATATGGGGAGGGAGATGCAGGGGAGGGCTCCCATGGAGGTTCTCTCATCTTTGAGGAAGGGGACCAGTCCTGTCCTGGGAGCTTTCCCGGTGCTCGTTCTTGACCGGGTATCCCCGCACCTTTCCAGGCTATGGGATATCTCCCATATCCCCTGGGATAACTCACCTAAGAACAAGAAGGAGGGACTTGTGAACGAAACTCTGGAACATTACAGTGTATGGGTTCACATCATGTGGGACACTCTACAAGTCCAGCATCCCTCAGGTGCTCCCAGGGGATCTGTGTGAACCGGGACAGAGAGTAACTTTGGTCCTGTGGTCTCGAGGATGCAAGTTGTGGTAACATATTTTGAAACCTGAAAGGGGGAGAGAAAATGGGAAACATCCTCGATAACCTGAAAAACCTGCTCAAGAAGGGTCAGAGCAAGATGGTGCTTTGCGTTGTGGACGGTCTTGGGGGTATTCCCCATCCTGATTTCGGCGGGAAAACGGAGCTTGAGGCAGCAAGGACTCCGAATCTCGACGCTCTTGCCCAGAAAAGCTCTCTTGGTCTCATGATTCCGGTGAATTTCGGTATTACCCCAGGGAGTGGTCCGGGACACATTGCGCTTTTCGGGTACGATCCAGAAGAGGTCGTGATTGGCCGGGGTGTTCTTGAAGCCCTGGGAGTTGGAATGGAGCTCAGAGAGGGAGATGTTGCTGCACGGGCAAATTTCGCTACGAAAAACGGGGAAGGTATCATCACCGATCGGCGAGCGGGGAGAATTTCCACCGAAGAGTGCCAGCGCCTTGTGCAGCGGCTCCAAGAGAGCATTCGGAACATTGAGGATGTGGAGATACTCCTCAAGCCGGGAAAGGAACACCGTTTCGTCATGGTCCTCCGGGGAAGCAATCTGGGCGATAACCTTAAAGATACGGACCCCCAGAAAGAGGGACTCCCCCCCTACGAACCCAAAGGCTTTGACGCACCATCGGAGAAGACTGCCCGCATTGTCAAAGCTTTCCTTGAAAAAGCCGAGGCTCTCCTTGCAAATGAGCCAAAGGCTAATGCTATTCTCCTTCGGGGCTTTTCCAAGTCCCCAACTCTTGAGAAATTCCCTGAACGGTATGGAGTCCGGGCATTAGCCGTCGCCATCTACCCCATGTACAAGGGAATTGCCCGGCTTTTTGGATTTGATACCCCGGATGTGGAAGGGGATCTGCGGGATGAGGTAGAGTTCCTCAAGTCACGGTGGCAGGAATACGATTTCTTCTTCCTCCACTACAAGGATACCGACAAAGCCGGAGAAGATGGAGACTTTTCCCGGAAAGTGGAACGTATCGAGTACTTTGACTCTCTGCTCCCTGAGATTCTTTCCCTCTCTCCTGATGTTCTCGTCATTACCGGTGACCACGCAACGCCATCTCTTCTCAAGGGGCACTCCTGGCATCCCTGCCCGGTTCTCCTCTACTCGCCGTATGGAGGGGTACCTACGGGAAGGCGCTTTACGGAGAGGGAGTGCATAACGGGGTATCTTGGCCACTTTCCTGCCCGAGCCCTCATGAGCCTCATGCTTTCTTCAGCCCTGCGCCTTGGAAAGTTCGGAGCATAGAACTCAGAAGGGCCAGGTTTCCCCCTGGCCCTTCTACACGGAAAGACGAACTCTATCCCCGAAATCTGTAGCAATTGTCCGCCCGAGTTTTGCAACCATTTTCTCCATGCAGGGGAGACAGCTCCCCCAGGCTTCCTGGATGCATATCTTGCCCGGGTAGATTGTGTACTGGATTCGGTAAGGGGAAGGGGTGAAGTTCGGCATAAGGACGTTGGCGCCACAGCGAAGCCCTCGCTCTCTCCCCCCGGGAACCAGGGTTCCCAAGGCGGTGGTGGCCGGAAGGTTTGTGGTTTTTGTCAGGATGCGGGTCAGCGCAAGGACCTTGAGGGTCAGAAGGCATTTCTCCTCCGGGTCCATGGTGTACCCCCCAAGAGGGGTATCGGGATGAGGTATGAAAGGTCCAATGCCAATCATGTCAAAATCCCATTCCTGGAATTTCTTGATGTCGAGCGCCAGAGATGCATAGGTCTGGCGCGGGAGGCCTACCATGTTCCCGCTTCCCACCTGGTACCCCAGGTCTTTGAGTATCTCTTGACATCTGAGGCGTTCGTTGTAGTCATCATCGGGATGGAGGCGAACAAAAAGCTCTTCATCGAAGGTTTCCTGTTTCAGGAGGTAGCGGTCGGCTCCTGCGTCCTTCCAGAGGGCGTATTCCCAGGGTTCTCTTTCTCCAACGCTTAAGGTTATGGCTACTCCAAGCTTTTTGATTCGGTGGATGAGTTCGGCAAAACTCTTCGCTTCGTACCAGGGGTCCTCTCCCGACTGGAGAACGATGGTCTTTACCCCGAGGCGGGCAATGCGTTCGCAGAGAGCATATATTTCTTCGGGGGACATGCGGTACCGTTTGAGATTTCTATTTTCCTTTCGCAGCCCGCAGTAGAGGCAGTTCTTGCGGCAGAAGTTGGAGAACTCCACAAGTCCCCGGAGATGCACCGCATCCCCAACGTACTTTTTGCGCTTCGCATCGGCAATGGCAAAGAGCTGTTCAGTAACTTCAGGGTCCTTGCAGGCTAAAAGGGTGGCGATATCTTCCTGAGAGCAATCTTCTTCCTTTTCGAGGAGCTCGAGGATGTCAAAACAAGGACCTTTCTTCACCTCTTCTGCCTCCTTGTGCGGTAATCCTCAATGGCTGCCCGAATGGCTTCTTCAGCAAGAACCGAACAGTGCATTTTGTGCGGTGGGAGACCCCCGAGAGCCTCCGCTACAGCCCGATTCGTGACCTGAAGAGCCTCTTCGATGGTTTTTCCCTTGATGAGTTCTGTAGCCATGGAGGAGGTGGCAATGGCTGCACCACAGCCGAAAGTTTCGAATTTAGCATCCTCAATGCGATCGTCTCGAATCTTCAAGTACATCACCATGACGTCCCCACAGATGGGATTGCCCACTTTCCCAATTCCATCGGCATCCTCTATTTTCCCGACATTTCTCGGGTTTCGGAAATGTTCGAGAACCTTTTCGGAGTACATGCTCATCGCCTCCCCTTACCGAAGGGAGAGATTGCCCGGAGTTTCTCCACCACTTTTGGAAACACTTCAACCACCTTAGAAATTTCCTCTTCCTTTGTCCACTTCCCGAGGCTGAACCGGATTGAACCGTGGGCAAGTTCATGGGGGTACCCACAGGCTAAGAGCACATGGGAGGGCTCAAGGGAGCTTGAGGTACAGGCTGAACCACTGGATACGCAGATCCCCTCAAAGTCGAGGTTGAGAAGAAGCGATTCCCCTTCAACGTATGCTACAAGGACAAGGCTTGTGTTGTAGAGTCGGGGCGCATGGCGACTTGCAATGTGAAGGTCGGGGACTCTTTCTTCCAGTTCTTTTTCCAGCTTGTCCCGAAGAGCGCCAACCCGACGCGCCTCTTCCTCCATTTCTTTCTCCGCAATTTCAAGAGCCTTTGCCATACCCACGATTCCAGGAACATTTTCCGTTCCGGCCCTCTTTCCCCGCTCATGGTGTCCTCCGAGAATCTGGGGGACAATGCGCGTTCCCCTTCACACGTAGAGGAATCCTGTCCCCTTGGGACCGTAGAACTTATGCCCGGAAGCAGAAAGGAGGTCAACTCCAAGGGCATCAACATGGACAGGAATCTTCCCCACGGTTTGAACGGCATCGGTATGGAACACCGCCCCTCCCTCGTGGGCAATTCGGGCAAGCTCTGCGATGGGCTCAATGACGCCCGTTTCATTGTTGGCATGCATTATGGAGACGAGAATCGTATCCGGTCGAAGGGCTTTTTGGAGTTCCTCCGGATGCACGATGCCGTTTTCGTCCACAGGAAGATAAGTTACCGAGAATCCCTCTTTTTCAAGTGCCCGAAAGACATTGAGTACCGCATGGTGCTCTATAGCTGAGGTGATGAGATGGGTTCCTTTCTTCCTCAGGGCTTGGGCAACTCCTCGAATGGCGAGGTTATTCGATTCGGTGCCGCCGGAGGTGAAGATGATTTCTTCTTCTCTTGCTCCCAGAAAGCGGGCGATGGTGGATCGGGCTTTCTCCACCGCGCGGCGGACTTCCTGTCCCGGACGGTGGAGTGAGGAGGGGTTGGCGAAGAATTCCCCAAAAAAGGGGAGCATTGCCTCCGTCACTCTCGGATCACAGGGGGTTGTGGCGTTGTAGTCGAGGTAAATCATTTCTGCTCCTCCTCCACAAGGTTTTTGAGAGTCTTCGAAGCAAAGAAACCCGCAAGGCATGCCGCCGTCTCTTCCCAGAGTTTCCTTGTACTGCAGGAAGTCACAAGGGAACAGAAGGAAGGGTTGGCCAGGCATTCCACCGGATGGATGGGTCCCTCAAGGGCCTGCACTATCTCAAGGAGAGTGATTGCCTCAGGAGGCCGGGTGAGAACATATCCCCCTTCTTTTCCCCGCACGGCCCGTACAATACCTCGGGCCTCAAGAATTGCAGCAATCTGGCGGAGGTAATCCGGGGAGAGATGTTCTGCCTCCGCTATATCCCGAGCCCTGAGGGGTGCCGAGCTTCCAAAGAGTTTCGCCAACCTCACCAGGAACCGCAGGCCGTACCGAAGGCGTGTGGACACCCGCATGGCTCCTCCCCCTCTCTGATTGTAAGAAAAACTATAGAAATAATAGCATAACTTATGAAAATACGCAAGGCGGGGAAATATTCCAATCACAGTATCCAGAGAAGGTCAGTTGTGCTATAAAAGAGGAAACAGGAGCAAAAGGGGGTAGGAGCATTGTACTGGGAAAAGGACATTGAAACCATGCCCAGGGAAGAGTTGTATGAGCTCCAGAAGACAAGGCTTCAGAAGACCATTCAGAATGCCATGCGAACACCTTTCTACCGGCGTCTCTTCGCTCAGCATCGGATAAATCCCGAGCGCATCAAAACCCCAGAGGACCTAAAGCATGTCCCTTTCACCACAAAAGAGGACCTCCGTCGGGGATTCCCCTTTGATTTTCTCGCTGTGCCTCTCGAGGAAGTTGTTCGCCTCCACTCCTCCTCCGGAACTACGGGAACACCAACGGTTATCTACCACACGAGGGAGGACCTCGATCGGTGGACGAACCAGGTTGCCCGCTGCCTCTACATGGTGGGGGTACGCAAGCACGACGTCTTCCAGAACATGATGAGCTATGGACTCTTCACGGGTGGGCTTGGAATGCATTACGGCGCAGAACGTATCGGAGCTCTCACCATTCCCATTGGTGCGGGGAACAGCAAAAGGCAGATTTGGTTCCTCAAGCACTTCAAGAGTACCGTCATCCACATTATCCCAAGCTATGCCCTCCTTCTTTCCAACATCATTAGGGGAGAGGGCCTGGACCCGAAAAAGGACTTCAACCTCCGTATCATTCTCCTTGGCGCTGAGCCGCACAGTGAAGAGACCCGCCGGAGAATCGAGGAGATTTACGGGGCAAAGGCGTACAACTCCTATGGCCTCTCAGAGATGAACGGTCCTGGAGGAGCCTTCGAGTGCCTGTACCAGGATGGCATGCACATTTGGGAAGACTACTACATTGTGGAAGTTATCAACCCTGAAACCCTGGAACCGTGTCCTCCAGGAGAACCGGGGGAGATTGTCCTCACCACCATTTTCCGCGATGCCACCCCAATTCTCCGGTACCGAACACGGGATGTGGCAGCCCTCATCGAGGAACCCTGTCCCTGCGGTCGGACCCACCGGAGAATCACAAGGATTCAGGGGCGAACCGATGACATGTTCATTTTCCGGGGCGTGAACATCTTTCCCATGCAAATCGAAAAGGTTCTCATGAACATTCCTGAAGTGGGTTCGAATTACCGCATTGTTCTTGAGCGAAAAGATTACGAGGATACCATGCGGGTAGAAGTAGAAATCAAACCCGAGTTCTTCTTTGGCGACCTTCAGAAGCTTGAGCGACTCCGAGAACGAATCGAATCAGAGCTCCGAGCTGAGATTCTCGTAACCCCTGAAGTGATTCTCGTAGAGCCGGGGAGCCTTCCCACTCAGGAGGGGAAAGCCCAACGGGTTTTTGACTACCGGAAACTCTAAAAGGAGGGAGAGACATGGCGCATCAGGTATCGGTTTTTGCAGAGAATAAACCTGGCCGGATTGAGAAAATCACCCGTATCCTCGCTGAAGGGCACATCAATATTAGAGCCATTACCATCTCAAGTGCCAATGGATTCGGGGTGGTGAAGATTCTTGCCGACCAACCCCAGAGGGCCTTTGACGCCTTGCGGGAACACGGCCTCCCTGTGTACCTCCAGGAGGTTATCGCGGTTGTTCTTGAGGATATTCCAGGAGGCCTCCACAAGGTTGCAAAGGTCCTGGCAGAGAATGGCATCAACATAGAGGATGCTTATGGATTTGTCGTTGAGAGGGGAAAAACTGCTGTTTTGGTACTCCAGGTGGAGCACGAGCCACACGCCCAAAGTGTTCTTGAGCGGAACGGCTTTACGCTCCTGAGTGACGAGGAAATCTACAGACTCTAAAAGGAGGATAAGGCTGTGGGGGGCAGAATTGTGGTGTTTTTTTCTCGGAGTGGGAGGACGAAAGCAGTGGCTGAGGGAATAGCTCGGGAACTTGGAGCACCCCTGGAGGAGATTCGGCTCAAGAAGGTGAAGAATCGCATTCCTACTCCCGGCATGATTGTCAGACGGTTCAGGAAAGGGGAACTTCCTGCGGTGCATACCGATTTCCCTGACATGGGAAGGTTTGATGAGGTTATCCTTGGGGGACCGACCTGGGCATTTGATATTGCTCCACCTGTTTTGAGCTTTGTGGAGCATGTTAACTGGAGTGGAAAGAGAGTCCACCTTTTTGCAACTGAGGCCATCTTTGGTGGACAAAGAGCTATACATCATCTCAGGCAGGTTCTCGAGGATAAGGGAGCACATGTCGAGAAGGAAAAAGTATTCCCTACCCTCTTCCGAAGTCGTAAGGCCCTCCAGCTCAAGGGTCGGGATTGGGCCAAGGTTCTCAGAAAGTAGCCTATTCTCCACCAAGGAGCCGAAGGGCCAGAAGGGCGTATACTCTTCCAGCAGTCACGATTTGAGTCACGGGGACAAATTCGTTAGCAGAGTGAGCTTCCTCTATTCGACCGGGACCAAAAATGAGGGTTGGTATCCCTGCCTCCACAAGGAATGAGGCCTCACAGGAAGCAGGAAAGGGAGCAAACATTGGGACTTCTCCCGGGATGTCGGAAATAGAGCGGGAAAGGAATCCCACAAGTTCTGTATCCCTTGGAACCTTTGCTGGGGGGAGATGAGGAATGCACTGGGTTATGGTGTAGTCAAAGGGAACCCCCTCTTTTTCTCTCACCGCCTCTACCGTTTCCTGCAGAATCCGTTCCATCTCTTTGAGGGAAAAGGAAGGCAGGGTCCGCACATCGACCTCAAGCGTACAGGTTTCCGGAACCACGTTGGGTGACACGCCTCCAGCAATTTTTCCTACACTTAAAGCTGGGGCTCCGAGATCCGGGTCTTCGAGTTTCGCAAGCTCTTTCCGTTTCTTCTCAAGGAGTTCCACAATAAGGGAGGCGTAGTACACCGCATTGAGCCCCTGATCGGCCACTGCGGCGTGACACGATCGTCCTCGTACTTCGATGCGGTACGCCGCCACACCCCGATGTCCCAAGCTGATGTTGAGGCCCGTTGGTTCCCCCACAATGGCGTAATCCACCACCTCTTGCCGAGCTTGGTACATCTTCATCCATTCCTTGATTCCGGCGTTCTCTTCCTCTTCGTCCACCACGAAGACAATCTTGAGCTTACCGTACAGGGAATGAGCAAAAAGAGCAATCATTTTGGCTGCGTACATCATGGCGGCGAGGGCCCCCTTCATGTCGCAGGCTCCTCGCCCGTAGAGGCGGTTGTGCACAATTTCTCCCCCAAGAGGTGGGTAGGTCCATCCGCTTCCCACTGGTACGGTATCCATGTGTCCGTTGAAAAGAAGCACCGGTCCCTCCCCAAGGGCTCCCTGGATTTCCGCTACGAGATTTGCCCGCTGTCCGTCCACTTCCTGCCATTCTACGGATATGCCGTTGTCGATGAAGTAGTTGGCGATGAATCGGGCAATTTCCACCTCGCCATCGGTTCGGGAAACACTTGGAATCCGTACCAAGCGCTGCGCCAGGTTAATGGGTTCAAAGAGATCGAACTCATTGTCAAGGAGCGCTTTCCATTCCGGCATGGCTCACCCGAGATACCGACTCCCTCGCTTCTGCAGGGCTATGCTTTCCTTACAGAGAGGACACTCTTCAGGGGTGTATACGAGCATCTCCATGGTAAGGAGCGGGACATACCGGTAC
>JACIZN010000078.1 GCA_014359405.1 Candidatus Caldatribacterium sp. | reverse complement strand
TTCCACATCCCCGGAAAAAACGGTATCCTTCTCGCAAGTTTCGCAAACCTCTAAGTCTTCAGGCCGGACTCCAAGGATAACCGCTTCGCTGCTCCCCCATCCATTGCTCAAATGAATGCTATCTGGAAGTAACACTGAGAAGTTCTGTCCGATCAGAAAGACACGCCCATCTTTTGCAGAAACCCGACACGGTAAAAGATTCATCGGTGGTTCACCTATGAAGCCTGCCACGAAAAGCGTTCTCGGTCTGTCATACAACTCAACGGGGCTGCCAATCTGTTCCAGTCGGCCTTCATTCATGACAGCAATCCTATCAGCCACAGCAAGTGCCTCCGCTTGATCATGAGTCACCATTATCATGGTGATCCCAGTTTCCTGATGAAACCTTTTGAGAAATACCCTCATCTTCACTCTTTGTCTGGCATCCAAATGGGATAACGGTTCGTCAAGCAGGAATACCACCGGTTCCCTAACCAGCGCACGGGCTAAGCCAACTCTTTGCTTTTGGCCGTCTGAGAGCTGGGATGGCTTCACTCTGGCAAGATTCTCGATCTCCAATACCTCTAGTACCTTTTGAACACGTTTTTTAATCTCCGCCTTACTGACCCGGCGAGCTACCAGTGGAAAGGCAACATTATCCCAGACAGTTAAGGAAGGGTACAACGCATAGTTCTCAAAGGCCATTGCAACGTTTCTCTCGGCTGGTGGTAACTTTGTTACCTGCTTGTCATCAAAGAAGATTTCTCCAGCTGATACTTCCTCGAGCCCTGCGATCATCCGCAAGGTCGAGGTTTTACCACAACCGGACGGACCTAATAAAACGACGAACTCCCCGTCACGAATATCAAGCGAGAGATCTCTAACAGCCTCTACCTTGCCATAAACCTTCCATACGTGCTCGAGTCTTATCCGCGCCAAGTGTACTCACCTACTTGTAAAAGAATGAAGATTAACATAACGAGTCCTCTTAATCTACTCGAAAAAAAGCACAACGTGATCAAGATAGGGCACTAACCAGATAGCTTGGTTGACGTCGAAATGGGATTCCCTGCTTGTAACCACCTGCACAAGCACATTGTTCACTAAGCAGGTTAGAATATTTTTTCGACCGACACTCTCCGTAACGTACACTGTACCTCTAAGACAAGGTACCGAGGGTTCCCTATCCCACACCTCCAGATGCTGCGCTCTGATGCCCATTGTTACCGTCAGCGACACTGGCTCATCAGCTTTCTTAGTAGCAAACTCGTGGTACTTAGCCCAGACTGTTGGAGGCAGCATTAACTCCTGTTCACCTATTCGCAGAACACCTATCCCATCCCTAACAACGAAGATACCTTCGATTAGATTCATTGGTGGCTCTCCCACAAAGTCAGCTACAAACCGTGTTGCAGGCCTTAGATATACCTCGCTTGGAGGTCCTATTTGTTCTATCTGTCCAGCACGTAGAACCAGAATCCGATCGGCCATTGCTAAGGCTTCTCTGTAATCGTGTGTAACATAAATTATGGTGGACTTAAGTTGCCGACACATCAAGGTAAGTTCTCCACGCATTCTGTGCCGCAATTTTGCGTCAAGGTGTGCTATCGGTTCGTCAAGGAGGTAAACCCGTGCTGGTTTTATCAAAGCACGACCCAGTGCCACTCTCTGCCTCTGGCCACCACTTAACTGGCCGGGATATCTATCAAGCAAATGCCTTATTTGGAGCATATCTGCTATCTGCTCAACTTTTTCCTCTTGGTCGCGCCGCGGCAGTTTTAGCGCACGCAAGGAACTCGCCAGGTTCTCGCGGACAGTAAGGTGGGGATAGAGATGATAATCTTCAAAGACCATCGCAACTTGACGGTCCTCAGGAGCCCAGTTCGTCACACGAACGCCATCGAAATACACTTCACCAGCAGTAGGCACTTCTACTCCAGCTATGATTCGCAGAAGCGTCGTTTTCCCCGCGCCTGAAGGACCTAGTATGACAAAAAACTCTTGATCACGAACAGTAAAGGACACATCATTCAGGGCCTTTACGTTCCCAAAGCATTTGCAAAGATTTCTTACCTCTACTTCAGCCACTATCTCTTACCCCCTACTCGAAACAACTATACGCCAAGTTACGCCCTAATGTTCTTGAGTCTTTCCGCCTGACACACGATGACCACTTCTTTTCGGCCGAGCAACGACCACCATGGCCAAGAAAGCAGCCACTGCAACGATAGTACCAAACCACATTGGAATAAACCTCTCCAAGTACTTGAGCCAGAACAGGCAAATGAAAACGAAGAGCACAGCCCCCCAAAATACGCGATCACCCATGCTCAAGCTCCTTCACCCCTTTACCGCACCAAAAGTAAGACCCCTTACTATGTACCTTTGCAGGAATAAAGTGAACACAAGCATAGGGGTTACTGTCACGGTCGCGGCTGCACACATTGGCCCCCAA
The DNA here is from genome assembly GCA_014359405.1 of Candidatus Caldatribacterium sp. Lineage (NCBI taxonomy): Bacteria > Pseudomonadati > Atribacterota > Atribacteria > Atribacterales > Candidatus Caldatribacteriaceae > Candidatus Caldatribacterium > Candidatus Caldatribacterium oleiphilum. Next base: position 6,494 of record JACIZN010000078.1, on the reverse strand, counting down.
AGAATTCCCCGTTGAGTCCAGAATCCCGCAACACCAACAGTTACGGTTGTAGCCATAGATCGGGTTAAGAGGAAAGCAAATAGGAATTCATTCCAGCTAAACAATAGACAGAAAATGGCAGTGACAGCAAGACCAGGGGCTAGTAGGGGAACAACAACTTTCAAGAGCACCTGGAACGGCGTATAACCATCAATTCGGGCTGCATCTTCAAGACCAACCGGGATATCCTTAATGAACGTCATAAGTAGCCAAATTGCAAACGGCAAATTAAACATCGTGTAACAGATGATGAGACCAAGCCTTGTATCGATGAGACCAAGGGAACGGAAGATAAGAAAGTATGGTATTACAACAGCAATAGGAGGGAACATTCTCGTGGAAAGGATAAAGAAGGCCAGTTGACCACCTCCGACGTTATACCTGGCAAGGGAATACGCAGCTAAAAACCCAAGCGCACAAACAATCGCGGTAGAAGAGACAGACACGACAAGACTGTTAAGAATGTACTTTCCGAAATGGCTTTTTTCCTGGAGGTAAGAATAGTTTTCGAGAGTTGGGGAAAAAACTATTTTCGGTCGAGGGGTAAGTATATCCAGTGGTTGCTTAAAGGAGGTACAAATCATCCAGTAGATTGGGAAAGCAAAAATCAGTGCAATAATGAATGCGAGAACCGTTGCGGGTATGTTAACCTTTAACCTACCTGTAAGTCGGGTATACACGAAGTTATCCCTCCCTTCCAGCAATCCTATTCATAACCCGTATTACCAGGGAGCTGAGAATCATCATTGCGTATAGGAAGAGAAGCGCAATAACAGCGGAATAACCCATATCCCAGTAGGCAAAGGCGTTTCTGTACAGATACCAACTTAGTGTTTCTGTGGCAGTTCCTGGGCCACCACGCGTCAGAGCATAAATTGGGTCATAAAGCCGCACGGCATCTATGACCCTTAGAAGAAACACAAAAAACCAAACGGGAGCTATCATGGGTACAATAAGCGACTTAAAAACGAGCCACTTAGGAGCTCCATCCACTTGAGCAGCTTCAAATGGTTCTCTTGGAAGTGCATGAAGAGCCGCAGAAAGCACAAAAGCTACAAACGGTGTCCACTGCCATACATCGAACAGAATAATTGCAAACATCGCGATGGATGGCTCACCAAGCCAATTTCTCCTGGCCAACCCAATTCGTTCCACCAGAAAGTTAAATATCCCAAAGTCAGCGTGGTACATGTATCTCCACACTAAACCCATTGCAATAGGAGCAACTGCGACTGGCAAAAGCATCAAGGTTCTAATCAAGCCCTTCCCCGCAAGAGGCTGGGAGAGTAGAAACGCAATAAGTGTTCCCAAAATCATCTCCAGTGAAACAGCACCGAGCGTGAAAAATGCCGTTCTCCCAAGTGATGACCAAAACATCGGGTCATTTAGGGCTCTGCGGTAGCCCGCAAGACCCACAAATAAAGGAGGATTCGGATTCGTAAGTACTTGGTTTGTAAAGCTGAGCCTCAACGTGTAGAATAGGGGGAATAGCGCAAAGAAGAAGATAACACTCATGGCCGGGGCAAGGATGACGTAGCGGAAATACCTGCCTCGCCTTAGTTCGAACATTAAGGATCGTCGGTCTTTATCAATCCTTTCCAACTCCCGCAAAGTCATGATTAAGCTTCCCTCCTCCTCCGGCAGAGGGGAATTGGGCAAAGCAAACCCTACCCAATTCCCCTCTATAGATATTACTGCTTTTGCTCCTGAATAGCCTGTGAGTGGTAAAGTCGTATCCTTTCGGCAAGTGTATTCATAGCTTCTTCTGGAGTCATCTCCCCAGCCACTGCTGCACATAGACATACAGACATTTCTCGGTATATCTTCCCCGCTGCAGGAGATTGAAGCCATGGGTGCTCAATATTGTGTTCAGCGTGGTACTTCAAGATTTCAGCCAAAACCGGGTAATGGCCTGCTACATCGCGGTGTTTCTGAATCTCCGGGTCGAGCAGCACGCTCATAAGAGCAGTGGTACCACCACCAAGGGCAAATTTTCTTTGAGTCTCTGGTCCAGCCAAAAATTTGATGAATTCCCATGCTTCCTTTTTGTTCTTCGAATCACGCGAAATTGCTACCGAGAAACACCCAATAAAAGCTGTATAACCAGGCGCTGGGGCACAAGCAATTACGGCACCAGGGATGTTTTGTTCCGTCTTTACAGCATTTGCCCACTGATCCAGGAACATACCCATAGTCATCGCTATCATGCCTTGTTGAAGCTGTGCAATTACCTCGTCATAGGAGGAGGTCAATGCTCCTGGTGGGGCAAACTTTAACATATCAATGTAGAACTGGGTTGCCTTCACACCTATAGGACTGTTTACAACGACATTCATATCCTTATCCATTACCTCTCCACCCATGGCCCAGAGTATTGCCATCCATTCGTCCTGTATTTCATCAAACCTACCTGCCATCATTCCAACTCCGTAGAAATCGTGCTTCAACACTTCGCCCTTTAGTGTTTGACCAGCCTTACGAGTAAAGAACTCAGCAATGTCCCTGTGCTGTTCCCAGGTTTTTGGCACATCCAAATCGTAACCGTACTTTGCTTTAAAGGCCGCACGCTCTCCAGGGTCGTCGAATAGATCCTTCCGGTAGAACATCCCCGCGGTGAAGGTGTAGTAGGGAAGAGCATATATTTTGTCTTTGTAAGTACAGGAAATGCGCACTAAGGCTGGAGCCACGTCACTGATGTCAAACTCCGACTTAGGTGTCTCGGCGATGTAGCTGTCCAACGGCTCTAACCACCCGGCGTGAGCCCACTCGGCAAGCCATGTACTCTCTACGGTTATAATATCGTACGCTCCAGTCCGCCCCGCCATCTCTATAGCCTCTTTTTCATACATAGTTGCTAAATCCATTTGAACGATTTCAACCTCTATACCCGTTTTCTGCTCAAATTCCTTAACAAGTTCGGCAGCCCAATCTGTATAGAATCCTGCAATAGTGGCCCATCTCAAGACAGTACGTGCTTCCAGCCCTCCAGTCAACAGCATTACCAAAACCAAAAGAACACTCACCATTATCCATTTTTGAGACCTTCCAAGCATCGCCACCTTACCCTCCTTTATTTTATTTTTTCTTTTTTTCACTCCCCACTCTCTCACTGGCTGACAAACAAACACCTCAAAATCCCTTTTTCCCTGTTTCTTTCCCTTCCTTCTTTCTAATCACATTAAAACCACCTCCTACAGGCACAAGCTAAAGTAGGCTCGCACGGTTACTATTTATTCCTCCGGATACCGATAAACAATCTCGCCCAGTGGAAGGACCATGTCGCATATCCCATAGTATCCAGCGATCACTCTCGTAGGCGAAAGGAGATAAGTTGGATCTATTTCTGATCTCTCAAAGCTTACAGACCCACGCCCCTTAAAGAACTCACCGGGGCGAGCCTTAAGCTCAGCCCGAGTAAATACAAGTTGCCTCAGAGGCGGTTCATTTTCAGCAGCCCCCGGTATGTACTTAAGTGAGAAAACCGGTCCAAGGGGAAGTTCAGAGAGCGATGCAGGCTCATCAATCGTGGCCTGAAGCCTCATGATTTTCACTCCGCGACGCTCCACTTCCCCCAGTACAACCTCTTTATCAAAAGTCAGCGATATATTCGCCAGTTTCTTGCAGAAACCCCAGATCTCCCGGCCCCCCGCAAGCGGTACCTCGTGTCCAACGTATAGGAAAGGTTCGTAGGTACCAACGTAATCCTTGTAACGAACCCTTACATAAATGCAGGCCTCCTGGCCCGGACCCTGCGTACCCATTGGGAGGTCGGAGATCCAAGCGATAACCTGGTTGGATATAACCTCCAAAGGTTCGGGAACGACACTCTCAATGGCACTGATATCTGCCTCATACAGTACAAGCAGAACTTTGGCGCCCACCCAGTAAATCGGCGGTTTAGGATACAGCGGAGCAATTATAGGATTCGTATAACCCCAATTAGTTACTTTTACCGGCATACTAACAACCTCCTTTCCAAATGTCCTATGGCATGGAATTTCTGCTAAATTTCCCTCGGGTAAATCTTCCTGAAAAACTTAAGCCTTAGAAATCCTACTTACTCTGTCACATCACCTCCATCTTTACATGCTTCCACTCTAAGTACTCCTCAAGGCCGTGCCAGCCAAGCTCTACCCCCAAGCCGCTCTCCTTCCAGCCCGGGTAGGGGGCATAGAGGCTGTCGGGGTTGATGTTGTTTATGGCCACCGAACCCCACTCAAGGTTTTCTGCAACGTAGAAGGCTTTCCTCACGTCCTCGGTGTAAACATAGGCCACAAGACCGTAGGGGACGTTGTTTGCCTTTTCTATGGCCTCATCGATAGTCGCAAAGGTATCGATGCCCACGATGGGACCGAAAGGTTCTTCCTGCATAAGCTTCATCTCGGGAGTCACATCAACGACAACGGTGGGTTCAAAGTAGAACCCTTTTGCCAGGCGTGGATCGGAGGGCCGTTTCCCTCCGCAGAGAATTCGCGCTCCCTTCGCCTCAGCGTCCTTTACGAATTCTTCCATCCTCCGCACCCCTGCTTCGTTCACCATAGGTCCTACGTCGGGGACGGGAGTTTCAAAAGCCCCGCCGAGGCGAAGCTTCTTTGTTTCTGCCACGAAAGCCTCGATATACCTCTCCTTTACCGGCTCTTCGACGAAAATCCGATTCACAGAGTTGCAGATTTGCCCTGCGTTACGGAAAGCCCGTCGAACACCGTCTTTTACCGCCCGATCGAAGTTGGCATCGGCGAAAACGATGAATGGGGAATGCCCTCCAAGCTCAAGGACGAGACGCTTCACGGTTTTCGCTGAAGCCCTGATGAACTCTTTGCCCGTTGCCGTGGACCCTGTGAGCGCCACAAGACGCACAAGCGGATTCGAGAAGATTTCCTCGCTAATGAGGGCGTTATCCCCGTTCACCACGTTGAGCACGCCTTCGGGAAGCCCGACATCATTGCAGGCCCGTACGAACTCGATTGTGGAAAGGGGCGCCTCGCGGGAGGGCTTCACGATTACGGTACACCCTGCAGCAAGGGCCGGCGCAACTTTCCAGGAAATGAGGCTCACAGGGTAGTTCCAGGCCGCTACAGCGAAGACAACCCCCACAGGCTGGCGAAGGGCGAAACTCCGAAGCTTCAGGGCATTTGAGGGAGGTATTTCCCCGAGGATGTTCATCCCAAGACAGGCGTAGTACTCTAAGCAATCAGCCGCCCCCAGAACTTCCCGCTCCGCATCGGGAAGAGCTTTCCCCTGTTCCCGGGCAAGGAGGGTAGCGATGTCTTTAGCCCGCGACCGAACAAGGTCTGCCGCCTTCAAGAGGAGTCGAGTCCGCTCAACGGGAAGCTTCCGGGACCAGGACCGAAAAGCCCGGTGGGCTCCTTCAATAGCCTGACGGAGTTGCTCAAGTGTCACCTTTGAAACCGTCGCAAAAACCTCCCCGTTCGATGGGTCGGTAACCTCTATGAAGCCCTTGCCTTCCTCCCAGCGACCGTTGATAAAAGAATGGTACGAGAGCACCCCTATGCCTCCTTTCGATATCGTTCAAAAGCCGCCTGGAAAAGATCGTGGAACTCTCTGAAAAGGGCGTACTGTCGACGGTACACCGCCCTGCTCTCCGGGGAGGGAGTGAACCTCTCTTCCACATGGAGCCATCGCTTCCCCAGAGAAGGAACCGGTTCCTGCGTCACTCCGGAGAAAGCAAGCATTGCTGCCCCCATGATACCCCCCTCGGTCTCCTTCAAGGTTACGATGGGCTTCTCGTAGATATCCGCCTTTATCTGGCACCAGAGACTACTCTTTGCCCCTCCTCCTATGGCGTACATTTCCTCGATATTTCTCCCGCTCAGCCGCTCAATTTCTTCAAGGCTCATTTTGAGATCAAAGCACACTCCCTCCATCACTGCTCGGGCAAAGTGAGCCCGGCGATGCTGGGGAAGAATGCCAAAAAAGACCCCTCTTGCCCAGGGCGAACCGAAGAGCCGCTCCCCCAAAAGGTAGGGGAAAAAGAGGAGGCCCTCGGCGCCTGGAGGAGTTTCCTTTGCCTCTTCATCAATCTGGGCGTAGGATGCAGATTGCCCACCCGCAAGGTACAGGGCATCCCGCAACCACTTCATGCTCCCTCCGCCGCTGTCAAGAATCCCAAAGCTAATCCATCCATCCACTGCGTGATGGAGGTTCATGAGGCGAGGAGAAAGGAGGGGTTCCTCGAGGTAAACGGAGACATCGGCTGCCGTACCGGTAACGTCGCAGGAACGTCCCTTTTCAATCATGCCCCCGCCCAAAAGAAGGCACAACATGTCCCCTGCACCGCATACCACAGGAAGCCCCTCAGGGAGCCCAAGAAGAGACGCCATGTCCTTCCTGAGGCCTCCCACCACCGAAGATGAAGGAACAATCGGAGGGAGTTTCTCCCCGTCTACGCCAAAAAGCTTCAAGAGCTCTGGGTCCCACGTCCGGCGCTTCCAAGA
>JACIZN010000077.1:6620-9093 GCA_014359405.1 Candidatus Caldatribacterium sp. | reverse complement strand
CTGCATACAGAAGATGGAGGAAGTGGGAGTACCCCTTTTTGAGGAGCTCCGTAAGGGGGAAGGGGAACTCGCCCTCTGGGAGGATAAAGAGAAAGAACTCAGGGCGAGAATTGCTGAATTCTCCACAGAAGAGGAACGACTTAAAAAGGAAGAGGCGAAAAGGCAGAAGATTCTCAACGAGAAAGAGACGTTCCTTGCAGAGGCGGAAAAGGCGTATGCGAAAGCCGAAGAAGCTCAGCGGGTACTCGATGAGCTCCTCCCTGAGGACCAGAAGAAAGCCCAGGAGTTTGAGCGACTAAAGGGAGAGTGGCAGAGACTTCGGGAAGAAATCACAAAGTACGACGAGCGAGTTGCAAGGCTTTCAGAAGAGAAACAGAAGATTGAGGCCCGCTTGAAGGTCCTCGAGGAAGAGAAGGAAGCCCATGAGTTCCGGTACCGTCATGGGGTGAGGGCTTTCGTTGTTGGGGAACTCGAAGAAGAGTGGCGCCGCCAGGGAGCATGCCCAGTGTGTGGGAGCCGGGTTCCCTACCCTGAAGGAGAACGGGAACGGGTGGACATTGTGGCCCTGGAGCGGGAGTACCGGGGCTTCCAGGAGGAATGGGTTGCGCTTTCTTCCCGGAAGGAGCACCTCGAGCAGGAAATCCAGGAGGTGTCGCAGGAGAAAAAGGAGAGGGGTGCAAAGCTTGAGGAAATCCAAAAGGAGGCGAGAGTTCTCTCTGCGGAGCGGCAGAAGCTCCGGGATGAGGTTCGGAAAACCCTCGTTTCCTCCGGGTATCCTGAAGGGGAAAGCTTTTCTCTTTCCCGTTTCCGGGAATGGGTGCGGTCAAAAGGAAAAGCCAGAGAGAGTCTCCAGAAAGAGGTAGAAATGCAGCGCCGAGAACTTGTCGCCTTGCAGGAGAGGCTCCTTTTCCTCAGGGAAAGAAAGGAAGAAGAAACAAAGCGGCTTTCTGAGGTCTGTGCGGCAAAGGAAAAAATCCTGCAGGAGCTTGCTCCAAAAAGAGAGCGTTTCGCAAAGTACTGTGCATCTTTGGGAATTTCCGGGGACACCTTTCCTCAGTACCTTGAGGGCTTGAAGGATAAGCTCGGGAGGGCTGAACAGGAAGTTGTGCGTCTTGAGACAGAGGTAAGAACAAAAAAGGAACGAATAGATTCCCTTGGTCTTGAAATCAAGCGCCTTACGGAGACTCTAAGGCAAAAAAAAGAGGAAAAAGAGGCCTTAGCCCGTGAAGAGTATCGCCTTCGGGAACTCTTTCTTGCAGAACTTGAAAAGAGGAAGTGGGATGAAGAAACGTACCGTAAGCTCCTCGAGAAGAAACCGGGGACAAGCCGGATGGAACTCCATCGCCTTGAGGGAGAGCTCGAAGGGCTGAAGAGAGAAAAGCTTGAGAGGGAAAGGGAAAAAGGAGAGCTTGAAAAGATACTCGGTCTTTCAGGAGATGCCGCAGAAACGGAGTTCCAGAGGTTACAGAGAGAACTTGAGGAGCTCAGAAGCAAAGCGGGTTTTCTGAACAAGCGTCTTGGGGAGATTCGGGAAGGGCTCAGGCAGAATGAGAGGAAGAGAAGGGAATGGCAGGAGCTGAGGGCTACCGTTGGGGAGAAGTCGAGGGTTTACGAGGTCCACACAAAGCTCCAGCAGGCTTTAGAGGTTGGAGGGTTCAAGAACTACCTCTTGCGGATTCTCTTTACCCGTCTTGAGGAGGAGAGCTCAAGGATTCTCCTTGGGCTCTCGGGAGGGCGGTACGCTCTGCGGATGCAGATGCGCCGAGGCATGGCGGACATCGCCGTCCTTGACCGGAGGTTCGGGGGAGGGGAACGTCTCCCCGAAGAATGCTCAGGAGGCGAAAAGACCCTCATTGCTCTGGCTCTTGCCCTGGCGCTGTCGAGCCTGAGGCTTGAGGAGAAATACGCTCGAAGGACGGAGTGTCTTTTCATTGATGAAGGGTTTTCAACCCTTGACCGGGAGCACCTGGACCTTGTGGCCGATGCCATATTCCGCTTGAGCCGTGAAGGAAAAATGGTGGGGATTGTGACCCACGATCCGGATTTTGCCGGGTACTTCCCAGTGCAGCTTGAGGTGCGGGAGGGAACGGTGCAGTGGAAGAGAAGCGAAAGCCCCGTGATATAGGAGAATTCCTGCGGGAGAACTTCGCTCAGGTGGACCACTGGTACACGGGGGAAGAGGTTTTCCATTCTCATGAGATTGGTGATGATGCTCCTCTTGCCCCGGGGGAATTCTGGGAGAGCGAGGACTGGCGAGAATTCCCCGAAAGCACCTCCCTTGCCCCTGACTTTACCCGAATCTTTTTTGTGGACGGGAAAGTCCGTATCCATGCTCGTGTGTTCTTCCGCACCGCGGTGCTCCTTTTTGCTGAGGTTGCTGCTTCCTGGGTGGCATGGGAACGGGAAAAGGGGCTTTCCTTTGGCTTTTCTCCTGCAACTCCTCCGGATCTCAGGCGGGTTCTTGGGGCTGGGG
>JACIZN010000077.1:0-6610 GCA_014359405.1 Candidatus Caldatribacterium sp. | reverse complement strand
CTTGCTCTTGAAATGAACGTGGAGCATCCAGAAATCGACCTTGGGATGGGAATGGTTTTCCACCTTGAGGAGACAAAGCGGCTTGCCCGGTTCACTCCCGATACTGAAGTGGCCCGGCAGGCAATCCTCAACGTCATGCAACGCCTGGAGCAGGCAGTGGTCAAGCGTCTGCTCTCCCAGAGCGCTCCAGTCATCAAGGACGGCACGATTCATTTCATCGACCCTCCCTCCTTTACGCCTCTTGTTGGTCCCTGTGGACTGGTGAAGAGGGTGGAGGAGCTCCGCCTTCCTCGGGAATGGCTTGAGAACCTCTTGCACCTTGGGAAGGGCAAGCGAACGCCTTTTGTGGCGGGGTTTTTGGGGAAAGACCGGACCGATATTCTGCGGATTTTCTCGTACCTGCGCCTTGTGGAAGATTCTGCTTTTCCCTGGAAAGGCCTTGTTCGTCTTGAAGTTGTGGTACCAGCGGAAGCCTTTCCTCAGCTTCGGGAAGAGGTGAGTCGATTCTTCGATGGTCTCTGTAGAGTCCTTCCCGATCTTACCGGGGACTACCCTTGGAAGAGGCTCCCGGAGAACCTCTTTCCGGTGATTGCCCTTGAAGAGCGCCTGAATCAGCACTTTGCTCCTTCGGGTCTTGTCCAGGAACTCGTCCGACGGGTACTCTGGAGAGGAAAGAGGTGAAAACATGGAAGAAAAAATGGAGGCCATTGGGACCGTTACGGGGCTTCGAGAGGTTACCCCCTACACCTTTTGGGTGCGGATGCACCCCTCGTTTGCTTCTGGCCTTCGCCTTGAAGCCCTCGTGCGGGTGGACTTTTCCTGGGGAAATGAGAGTTTCCGCCTCTACGGAGTGGTCAACGAGGTCGTTGCTTCCTGGGATGGAACGGTAACCACGGGGTACCAGGAGGAAGCGTACGCCGAAGGACGCTACAGCGGAGTCACCATCTACCTCGGACAGGTGGTGGTGACCCGAACGCTTAAAAGAGAGGGAAACCACTTCGTCACCGTTCCTTCTCTTGTTCCTCCCCCGGTGGGGGAGCGGGTTTTCCTTGCTTCTCCAGAAGAGACCGATGTGGCTTTAGGGTTTGACGAGGTGAAGAAAGCCCGGAGGGCGCTTCCCTGCGGAGTACTCTCGAATAACGAGGTTGCCTATCTTGACGTACGGTACCTTCTTGGGGATAACGGAGCCCATGTGAACGTGAGCGGCCAATCAGGGGTGGCGGCAAAGACCTCGTACGCGACCTTTCTTCTCTGGATGATGCTCAACTATCCCAGGGCCTCAGAATGCTTTCTCTCTGGAGATGTGGCCACCTTTCTCCGAAACAGCCGGGCAATTGTCTTCAACGTGAAGGGAGAGAGCCTCCTTTTCCTCGACCACTGGAATAGCGAGTGGGAAGGGGCAGGAGACTCAAGGCAATTTGAGCTCTGGCAGGACATGTTCCGGCGTTTCGGAGTGGAAGCCCGACCCTTTGAAAATGTGGCCGTTGCGGTTCCTCCAAGGTCCGATGGCCGACCGCACCTTTTCCACTCTCGGGACCGGGTTCAGATTTACGGGTGGGATATCCTCGATATCGTGGAACTTGGGCTTCTGCCTCTCTTTTTCGATCCCGAGGAGCTTGAGAGAAACCCGAACTTCTCCCTGGCGGTCTCCGTTATTGAAGACTTCCTCCGGGAGCAGTATGAGCGCCTTGTCAAGGAGGCAAGATCAGAGCTCTTTGACAAGGACACTCCCTACCTTGAGGAGAACGTTCGCTTTTCCTGCGAGGGGCTTGACAATCGGACCTTGGTGCGGGTGTACCTTGCGGTATCCGGGGAAGACCCTTCCTTCATGCTCCGGCGCTTCGTGCTCCCCAATTCCCTTCGCGACCTTGTGGGGTTCCTCCATGGGTACACCGAGGAGGAAGAGCTCCAGGCGCTCTCAAGAGCCCTTGACGAGGAAAAGGTGGACGAAAGGACGGTTTTTGCCATTTCCAGGCGACTCCGCTTGGCAGAACGAAGCGGCCTTGGGAAGCTCTGGCGAAGCATTCCCTTCTCCCCTCAGAGGGTTCTCACAAACCCTCCGCGGCCTGAGTACATGCTCTCCTGGAGTCGCCCTGGAGGGGTGACTGTAGTCGATATTGCAAAGCTTCCCCCTCGGGGGCAGGCTTTCGTCGTCGGTGCGGTCCTTCGGGAAATCCTCTGGGCGAAGGAACAGGACCTTTTGAAGGAACCGGTTTTCGTGTACCTTGATGAGCTCAATAAGTACGCTCCTCGGGAGGGAGGAGGATTCCTGGGGCAGATTTTCCGGGACGTGGCCGAGCGGGGGCGTTCATTCCGAATCGTCCTCATTGGGGCAGAGCAAACGGCCTCCCAGGTCGATTACCGGGTTGTCACCCAGGCGGCTACAACGGTTGTGGGGAGGCAGAAGTATGCCGAGCTCAGCAAAGAGGAGTACGCCCATCTCCAGGGGGTTCTCCGGGAGAAGGCAGCAGCTCTCCTTCCGGGTGAGGTCATCGTGGACCAGCCCTTCTTCCGCCTTCCCCTTACCGTTCGTTTCCCTCTGACCCCCTGGGCAACTTCTGAAGAGAAGCGTACCTTCCGCTACGGCGAGGATGTGGCACCGCTTTCAGAAGAAGAGTTCAAGAAGCTCTTTGAGTGAGGGGTGGGACAATGCGGGAATTCACTGTTGCTACGCGGCGGAAAGAGGAAATGGTGAACATCACCTCTCTTGTGCGGCAGGCAGTACAGGAATCGGGAAAAATTCGGGGAATCTGCACGGTTTACGTCCCCCACACCACTGCAGGAGTAACCATCAACGAGAGTGCTGACCCGGATGTCGTCCTTGATATTCTCCGGGGCCTCCGCCACGTGGTCCCTGATAACCTCCCTTACGAGCATGGGGAAGGGAACGCCCCGGCGCACGTGAAGGCCTCTCTGGTTGGTTCTTCGGTTACGGTGATTTTTGAGGATGGAAAACCTCTTTTGGGGACCTGGCAGGGAGTGTTCCTCTGCGAGTTCGATGGACCAAGGCAGCGCCGGGTCTGGGTCCAGATTGTGGGGGAGTAAATGCGCATCATCGAGTGGATAGAAAAGGACCTCTTTGAGCCGAATTTTGCCGAGTTTGTTGCCGTTCTGACCCGAAAGAAGAAGCCCCGGCGGGTTCACTTTGCGGAACTCCTTGTGGACCCTGAGGTTGTCGGTGAAGTGACACGGCGCTTTTTCGGAGAAACCCTTGCACCACCGGAAAAGGAAACCATGCCCCTTTTCCTCCGCCAATACGTCCGCTTCTTCAAGCGCTTAGGGTACGACTACTGCATTTTTGTGGATGTTCCGGGGATGGGCCTTCACTTCCCCGGAAAGGTCCGAAGAGGTGAGGATACGGCCTTGCTCTCCCGGGGGATACGGGAGTGGGTGGAAGAGTCAAAAGGAGCAATCACCTCCTGGGATGACTTTGTCGCTTACCCCTGGCCTCAGGTGTCCTTCCTCGATTTTTCCCCTTATGAAGAGCTCTCCCGCATCCTCCCGGAGGGCATGAAGCTTCTCCTCAACGCCTGTGGCGGGGTCTTTGAAGTTGTGAGCGAGACGCTCCTTGGGTTTGAAGGCCTCTCTTTCCTCCTCTACGAGAATCGACCTCTTGTGAAAGCCGTCTTTGAGAGGGTGGGAGAAATCACCTTTTCCTTCTACCGGGAACTCATCGATCTCGACATTGTGGGAGGAATCTTCCAGGGGGATGACTGGGGGTATCGGAGCGCAACCTTTCTCTCTCCCCGGGATCTTGCGGAATTCGTTTTTCCCTGGCACAAGAGAATTTGCAATCTCGCCCAGGAGAAAGGGAAGTGCTACTTCCTTCACTCCTGTGGGAACATCTACCAGGTTTTTGACCGGTTCCTTGAAGAGGTTCCCATCGATGCCTTCCATTCTTTCCAGGATGAAATTCTGCCGGTTACAGAATTTGCCAGACGTTACGGGAACCGGGTGGGTATCCTTGGGGGTGTGGACCTTGATAAACTCATTCGTCTCCCTGAAGACGACCTCCGCCGCTACGTTCGCGGAATCCTCTCCTCCCTTGCCCCTCAAGGCGGTTTTGCCCTGGGTTCGGGAAACTCCATTGCGAACTATGTCCCCCTGAGCCAGTACCTTGTGATGCTCGACGAGGGACTTTGTTTTTCCCTGTAGGGACTCTACGGACGCAGAGCCTGGTACCTTGCTCTGACGTTCGTGATCATTCCTTCGTTTTCCTTTCCCCCGAAATGTTCCACCTTGATGGGGATGGAGTCCACGCTTTCCCCGCCATAGGTGAAGGTTCCCGTGATGAGCACTCGACTTGACCAGTAGAGGGTGGCTTCGATGACGAAACGGTACGTTCCAGGGGGAACGAAATTGCCTTTCTCATCCCTTCCATCCCAGGTGTAGAGCTGGGTTCCGCTCTTGGGGGTTGCTCCTGTGATGGCGTCGATTTCTTGAGGCGCCCGGGAAGCGGGATTGGCTTTCTTGACCCAGGTGGGAAGGCAATCGGGCCGTCTCAGGTAACCTCCACGTCCTGTGAACCCGGTGACGAAAAGGGTTTTTACGAGATTCCCCTGCGCATCTTCAATCCACACGGCGTACTGGTTCGAGGCAATGGTCCGCTGCCTTGTGAAATCAAAGGAGATTTCGAGAATTCCCTGGCTTTTCCCTTCCTGGGCAAGGGCAAAAGAGATGGGAAGAAGGGAAAAAGCCACGACGAAGAAGAGAGCACTCACCCTGTCCATACGCGCATCACCCAGACTTCCAGAGTTTCTGGAAGGTCTTCTTTTTTGAGAACCAAAGGAGAATCCAGGGTCTTGACCTTCCATTCTTTTACCTCCCTTAGGAACTCCTCTAAGGGTGCAATGGGCCAGTCTTTTGTAGCTTCGGTCCGGTAGTGCATGGGAACGACGACCCGTGGGGTAAGGTTCTCGATGAGCTCGACGATGCGGTCTGGGGGAAGGGTATAATGGCCTCCTGTTGGAACGAAGAGAATGTCAACGCCTTTGAGCTTCTCCATCACCTCCTTCTCCGGAATTGCTCCAATATCCCCAAGGTGGGCAAGAAGCATACCCTCTCCCTCAAGGACGAGGATAGCGTTTTTGCCCCGGAGCTTCCCCTGGGTGTCGTCGTGGTACGAGGGAAGGGCAAAGATGTGCACTCCCTTGATGGTCGCGTCAAAGAGGTTCCATTCGGCTCCCTTATTCTTTGTCCCCACGAAAATCTGGGTGCTCTCGGCAAAGCCGTCGAAGAAGTGGTCGAAGTGCTCGTGAGAGCTTGCCAGGGCATCGACTGCAAGACCTTCGGGAATTCGGTAGCCAACCTGCGGAGCAAAGGGGTCAAGGATGCACCGGAAACCACTTTCGAAGCTCAGGAAGAAAGCAGAATGGCCGAGATAGCGAATTTCAAGGGCTTCTCCCTGGATGGCCAAAAGGAGAAAAAGCGCAAGGCTCAGAAGGAGTACTCTTTTCACGCTCATCCCTCCTTTTCTCTATCATACCACATCGCTTGAGATGGCAAAAAATTTTATCCAGAGAGGTTGCATCCTTTGGTGGAGGTCGTGCTATGAGAAGGTATCTCCTTGGCATCTTTCTTTTTACCATTTTCTTCCTTGCCGGATGCGGAGTCCGGTGGCAGATGAAGGATACCTACATCTTCGTCTACGAGCTTGAGCCGAATTCCCCGGAAGGATACGTCCTGCCGGTGCCTTTGGCCCAGGTTTCGGTGACGGGGAGTGTCAGTGCCGTCCGGTACACCGATACCAACGGCAGGGCTCATTTCCAGCTTCCTCCTGGAACATACACGGTCTCCATCACGAAGAATGGGTATCTGCCGCTCAGTGATACCATAACCATTTACACCCTTGAGCTCACTCCCGGCCGGTACGTCTACTACCTTGCCCGTCAGGGTGGTTGACATGGCAAAGGTTTTGCCTCTTTTGCTCTCCTTTTTCCTCCTCTCGGGGTGTCTTGGTAACCTTGCTCCCTTGCCCTCGGTGCATCCTCTTGTTACCGTGACGGGGAAAGTGGTGGATGCTGTGACAGGAGAAGGCATTGCAGGTGCCCAGGTGATGCTTCGGGATTTCCCGGAACGCTTTGATCTCACCGCTTCTGATGGATCGTTTTTCCTTCCCCGTGTTCCTTCGGGACGCCAGGTTTTCGTGGTATCCTCCGCGGGGTATGAAGAGAAGAGCGAGGCCGTGGATGTTCCTGCTCATACCTCTTCTTTTTCCCTCACCATTGAGCTTGCACCTCTTTTAGGAAAACTGGTAGGATATGTTTGGGATGAAGAGGGCAATCCTGTGGCTGGTGCAAAAGTAACGGTTAACGAACTGTACACAACAACCACAGGCGAAGACGGAAGCTTCAATCTGAGCAATCTCCCCGTTGGCAAGGCTGTGCTTGTAGTGGAAAAGGAGGGTTTTGTCCCATCCGTGCAAGAGGTTGAAATTATCTACCTTTCTGTCACGGTGGTGGAAGTGACCCTTACCCGTCCCTCACCTCCAGAGGGTAACGCAGAGTAGGGAGGAGGATGACAGAATTGGCAGAGACTTTTGACATGGAGCGGTACTTGGGGGTCTTCCTTGAAGAAGTTGAGGAGCACATAGAGTGCCTTGAGGAGAACC
>JACIZN010000076.1 GCA_014359405.1 Candidatus Caldatribacterium sp. | reverse complement strand
GAAAACCAGTGGGACAGGGAATAGCCAATAGCCAATAGCCAAGGGGGAAGGGAATAGGGAATAGCCAATGGCCAATAGGGTGGGGATTAGGAATCGGCCAGTGGGGAAGGGATTAGGGATTGGGGAATGGGGCTTTTGGTAACTAATTCCCGATGATGGCCCTCCCAGGAAACAGTCACCACAAGCCCCTTTATTTACCCTGTGGGTCCCTTTGATTTGCCGTTGCACGTCCCTCTGGTTTGCCGCTGTGGGTCCCTTTAGCTTGTCCCTGCGAGTTCCTTTGGCCTGTCCCTGCAAGTCCCTTTGGTTTGTCGCTGCGAGCGAAGCAGCCTCAGATTGCTTCACAGACGAAACGACGAGTTCGCAATGACGCCTTTAAATGTTGCCGCGAGGAGTAAGTGAGGTTGCTTCGGAGACGAAAGGCGGGATTCGCAGCTAATCCAGGGGTTCCCTACGGGATCGGAAGTGGCGCCGAGGGGGCTCTTGTCTCGGTCCACCCAGATCTGCAACAGGTGGGATAGGCAAAAGAGAAGAGAGATCTGTGTCCCAACTCCAGGGAAAGAAATCCCAGAAAGGAGGCCCCTCTTCCCATGCAGTAGGTAGCTACGATGATGCCTTTGATCTCAAGACCATGAGGGGGAGAAGGGCATAGAGTGTCTGCAGATTTTTCCCCTCCTCTCGTTGACGAAGACCCCCCTCCCTGGTATAATTCCGTTCGAGCCGGGCTGGTGGAATAGGAAGACACGCTATCTTGAGGGGGTAGTGGGTTTTCGCCCGTGCGGGTTCGAATCCCGCGCCCGGCACCAGGTAATCCCTCTCATCCTGCAAGCCTCCTCTCGTTGACAGGGGATGAGAAAGCATTTATAATCCCAGTGAATTTACTTTTGGGGTAAAGGATGGGTGAAAGGTTTGATCCGGTGGTTTCGTTCGTTGCGGAATTACTTTGTCGAGTCATGGGGAGAGTTGCGGAAAGTCACCTGGCCGAGCCGCAAGGAGCTGTGGAGGAGTACTCTTACCGTTCTTGTTGTCATTATCCTCATGGGCATTTTCCTTGGCGTTGTGGACCTTGTGCTCACCTTTGTCATGGGATTGTACATGCGCTGATTGTGGGGGAACCGGAAGACCATGCAACCACGTTGGTACGTTATCCATACTCTGGCGGGGAGCGAGCATAAAGTCAAGGCGAACCTCGAGCGCCGCATCGCCTCCATGGGGATGCAGGACCAGATTTTCCGGGTAGTGGTCCCGATGGAGGAGACCATCGAGGTCCGACGGGGGAAGAAGCGCTTCACAAAGCGCAAAATCTTCCCGGGGTACGTCATGGTCGAGATGATCATGAACGACCGCTCCTGGTACGTTGTGCGGAATACCCCGGGTGTCACGGGATTCGTGGGCTCTGGGATGCGGCCGGAACCTTTGAGCGATGAGGAAGTGAAAGTCATTCTCCGCCAGACCGGTATCGAGAAGAAACCACGTCTTGACATCGAGAAGGGGGAAGTCGTTAAAGTCATTGCGGGACCCTTCCTCAACTACACCGGGACGGTTGAGAGTGTGGACCACGAGAGAGGCAAGGTTACGGTCCTTCTCTCCATCTTTGGTCGGGAGACCCCGGTGGAGCTTGAGTTCTCCGATGTTGAAAAACTCTGAAGAGGTGGAAGGACTATGGCGAAAAAGGTTGTGGCAATGGTGAAGCTCCAGATTCCTGGGGGAATGGCAACTCCTGCGCCTCCGGTTGGACCGGCTCTGGGGCAGCACGGCGTGAACATCATGGAGTTCTGTAAGGCCTTCAATGCCCAGACCGAGAAGGACCGGGGAGTGCTCATTCCGGTTGAGGTAACCATTTACTCGGATCGTTCCTTCACCTTTGTGTGCAAGACCCCACCGGCTTCCTTCCTCATCCGCCAGGCTCTGGGGATTGAAAAGGGTTCTGGGGAACCGAACCGGGTGAAGGTGGGGAAGATAACCCGCTCAAAGATTCGGGAAATTGCGGAGAAGAAGATGCCAGACCTCAACACCACCGACATCGAAGCCGCCATGCGCATCATCGAGGGTACGGCGCGGAGCATGGGTGTTGAGGTTGTGGAAGGGTAAAGGAGGAGTACGCTATGGCCGAGCGGAGCAAGCGATACCTCGCCCTCAAGGCAAAACTCGAACCCGGGAAGCTCTACGATCCTGAAACCGCTGTCCGTCTCCTCAAGGAAATGGCCAGTGCCCGTTTCGATGAAACCGTTGAGATGGTGCTCAATCTCGGCATCGACCCGAGGCAATCCGATCAGCAGGTTCGCGGGACGGTCGTTCTCCCCCACGGGACGGGCAAGAAGGTTCGAGTGCTCGTTTTTGCCCAGGGTGAGAAGGCGAGGGAGGCCCAGGAAGCAGGAGCAGACTATGTGGGTGGCGAGGAGCTCGTGGAGAAAATCCAGAAAGGGTGGTTCGAGTTCGACGCGGCGGTGGCCACCCCGGACATGATGCGCATCGTGAGCCGCCTTGGGAAGATTCTCGGTCCCCGGGGGCTCATGCCGAACGCCAAAACCGGAACGGTGACTCTTGATGTTGCCCAGGCGGTGCGGGAAATTAAAAGCGGACGAATCGAGATCCGGAACGACAAGTTCGGAAACGTCCATCTCCCCATCGGGAAGGCGTCCTTCGGGGAGAACCAGATTCTCGACAACTTCTACACTGTCTTGGATGCGGTGGTCCGCCTGAAGCCCCCTGCAGCCAAGGGTCGCTATATCAAAAAGATTGTCCTTTCCCTCACCATGAGCCCTGGTGTTCCGGTGGATGTGAATACGGCGCTTCTTAAGATGGAGAAACGGGCAGCGTAAGGGGGTTTCTGAGGGAACCGAAAACTTAAAAAGTTGCAACTTGGTACTTCGCCTGAGAACCAGGGGCGGAAGCTTAAAAATCCTGGGGAGGCAGATTGAGAGAAGACTCCTCAGGTGGGAGTCTTCTCTTTTTTGTGGCGAAAGGAGGTCGGTGGTTTTTGGAGAGAAGCGAGAAGGAGAAAATAATCCAGGAACTCCTTGAAAGGTTGCGACGGAGCCAGGCGGTTTTCGTTGTCGGTTACCACGGCATGGATGTTCCAACAATGGAAGAGCTGCGACGGAGCCTGAAGAAAATCGAGGGAGAGCTCAAGGTTGCCAAGAACACCCTCATGTGTCTGGCCTTAACGAGAGCTGGGTTTTCCACGGCAGACCATCTCCTGAAGGGCCAGAACGCCTTCATCTTCTCGTACCGGGATGTCGTCCAGGTTGCCAAGGCGCTGGCGGATTTTGCCAAGAAGTTCCCCCAGCTTGAGATGAAGGGCGGCTTTCTCGGCGTCAAGCTCCTTACCGCCTCGGACATCCAGCGTCTTGCGGAACTGCCCTCTCGGGAGGAGCTCCTGGCCCGGGTGGTTGGCGGCATTGCGGCACCGCTTGTTGGGCTTCTTGGAGTCCTTCAGGGAGTTATGCGGAACTTCGTGTGGGTGCTGAAAGCCATTGAGGAGAAAAAGAGAAGCGAAAAGGAGGCATGATCCATGACGAAAGAGGAAATCATCGAAGCGATTGAGAAAATGACTGTTCTTGAGCTTGCGGAACTCGTGAAGGCCCTTGAAGAGAAGTTCGGTGTTTCGGCAGCCATGCCTGTTGCCCAGGTGACTGCGCCTGTGGCCGGTCCTCAGGCAGCTGCTCCGGCCCAGGAAGAGGAGAAGACCGAGTTCGACGTGATCTTGAAGAGCGCAGGGCCTCAGAAGCTCCAGGTCATCAAGGAAGTCCGGGCTATCACTGGTCTTGGCCTCAAGGAAGCTAAGGACCTTGTGGACAACCCGCCAAAGCCCATTAAAGAAGGCGTGAGCAAGAAAGAGGCAGACGAGATCAAGGCAAAGCTTGAGGCCGTTGGAGCTGAAGTGGAAATCAAGTAGAGGAGAGACGAGCCGTCCTCGAGGACGGCTCGTTTTTCTATCCCTTGTCCTTGTCTCTTGCATCTGGGGCCTGAACTTTGGCATCATGCGCCTTGGGGTCCTGGCCCTTGGCCCTCTTGCCTTCCCTTTCTTCCGTTTTCTCCTGAGCATCCCCCTCTTTTTCCTCGTCCTCTGGAGGGAGGAGGGCTCGGTGGGTATCGCCTGGCGTGACGTCCCCCTCTTTCTCCTTCTGGGGTTCATTGGCTTTGGGGCGTACCAGCCCCTCTGGAGCTTTGGCCTTCGCCTGAGCCTGGCCTCGCATTCGGCGCTCCTTCTCTCCCTCACTCCAGTCATCGTGGCCATTATCGTCCTTGTGCGAGGGGAGGAAGGGTTCCGGGGGGTGAATTTCCTGGGGGTGCTCCTCGGCTTTCTGGGTGTCGTCCTCCTCGTTTCGCCGGAGAAAGGGGAGGAGCGGGGTGTCCTCCTTGGGGACCTTTTGACTCTGGGGGCTTCCTTTCTTTGGGGGCTCTACTGCTACCTCGGAAAGTACCTCCTTTCGAAGTACTCGCCACTTCGGAGCAGCACCTGGAGCCTCTTCTTTGGGGTTCTCACCATGTTCCCTGTGTGTGCCCGGGACGTCTTCCGGGCTTCTTTTGCGGATTTCTCCCTGCCTCTTTTCTTTGTCTTCCTCTACGGGATTCTCCTTTCATCCCTTGTGGCCTACGTTCTCTGGATGCGGGGGATACAAAGCATCGGAGCCTCCCGCACCACCGCCTTCCAGTACCTCACCCAGATTTTCGGGGTCCTTGGGGCGTGGCTCATCTTCCGGGATCCCCTCACCCCGCGCCTTTTTGCCAGCATGGGCCTTGTGGGCCTTGGGCTTCTACTCGCCCAGTGGCAGGGAACTCCTCAAAAGGTATAGGAGGTAGCCCACTCCCTCGTGAATAGCGCTACCGAAGGCGCAGAGGACCTCGCGCTTTGGGAGGAAGCGCTCCCCGGGGAGCATGGTGGCCACATCTAAGGCGGCATGGGCAGGATAGGGGGTAATCGCTGCCTCCGGGTACCAGTAGCGGAAGGCAAAGAGCGCCCTGGGGAGGTGGATTTCTGAGGTTACGAGGTAGAAGCTCCGGATGCCGAGGGCCTTCAGGATTTTCGTGCTGTAGCGGGCATTCTCCCAGGTGGTGCGGGAACGGGCCTCAAGGACGATGTCCTCTGAGGGAACCCCGAAAGCCCTGAGGACCTCAAAGGCAACCTCGGCCTCGGCGCGTTCCTGGTTTTCCGAGAGTTTTCCGCCACTTGCAAGTATCGGAAGCTTTTCCCTCTCGTAGAGGAGGAAAGCCTGGTAGACCCGAGCAAGGGATACCGGGCTCAGGGAGAGCTCATGAGTCCCTGGGTTTTCCTCCACCCCTCCCCCAAGAACGACAATGGCCTCCGGGGGAGAGGAGGGAGGGGAGAACTCGGGGAAGGGGATGAGGCTGAAGACCCATCCTGCGGAGAGGAGGTAGAGGAGAAAGGCAAGGAAGAAGTACCCACCGGCCCCTCTTTTCTGCGCCCTTGCCCAGAGACCCGCAAGGAAGAGAAGGACGATGACAATGCCCGGGAAGTCCACCAGAGCACCCACGAATTTCTGGACGAAGAACATTCTCCTTCCTCCTTGTGGTATCCTTGTGCTGTACATAGGATACCAGACGAGGTGGTTGCTATGGCTAAGGTCGTTGTCCTTGCTCGCTCTTTCGCTCGGGCTTCCTCAGAACCCCTGGATGTACTCAGAAGCGCGGGACTTGAGGTGGAGCGAAAAACAAACCCCGAGCCCGAGAACGAGGAGGTTGTGGCTGAGCTCATAGGTGATGCCGAAGCGGTGATTGTCGGGGTGGACCGGGTTGGACGGAAAGTGCTTGAGCGCTGCCCAAATCTTCGGGTGGTGGCCAAGCACGGTGTCGGCGTGGACAACATCGACCTTGAGGCGGCAAAAGAATACGGAGTTGTCGTTGCGAACGCTCCGGGGACGAATACCGAGTCGGTGGCCGATATGGCTTTCCTCCTCATCCTCTCCTGCGCCCGGAACCTCCCCGCACTTCTTGAGAACGTTCGCAAAAAAACCTGGGGTTCTTCGACCCTCGGGGTGGAGCTTGAGGGGAAGATTCTCGGCATTGTGGGCCTTGGGCGGATTGGGAAAGGCGTTGCCCGAAGGGCTCTCGGCTTTGGCATGGAAGTGGTGTACTACGACCCCCTTGTGGAGGACGAAACCTTCAGGAAGGTTTCCCTTGAGGAGCTCTTCTCAATCTCTGATTTCATTTCTCTCCACGCTCCCTTAACCTCGGAGACAAGGCACCTTGTGAACGAGAGGCTTTTGAGCCTCATGAAGAGGGAGGCTTTCCTCATCAACACCGCTCGGGGGGAACTCGTCGATGAAGAGGCGCTCTTTCGCTTCCTCAAGGAGGGGCGCATCGCCGGGGCAGGCCTTGACGTCCTCTCCTTTGAGCCGCCCTTTGAAAGCCCTCTCCTTACCCTTCCTAACGTCCTCGTGACGCCTCATGTTGCCGCCCACACGAAAGAGGCGAACATCAAAATGGGGAAAATAGCGGCGCTCAACGTCGTTCGGGTCCTTGAGGGAAAAGAGCCGCTCTACCGGGTGGTGTAAGATGCGGAGGGTGCCGCAGCGCCTTTCGTGGGGATCGATTCTCTTCTTCCTCATCCTCGTCCTCTTCTACTACACCGTTTCGCAGAGGGGCCCGGGCGAGTACATCGTCGCCCGGGTGATCGACGGGGACACCATAGAGCTTGCAAACGGCGAAAAAGTCCGCTACATCGGCATCAACACCCCGGAGCTCCACCACCCCCAGAAGGGGGTGGAGTACTTCGCCCGGGAAGCCTATGAAGCCAACCGCCGCATGGTTGAGGGGAAAAGGGTCCGCCTGGAGTTTGATGTTCAAAGGCGCGATCGGTACGGCCGCCTTCTCGCCTACGTGTACGTCGACGACATCATGGTGAACGAGTGGCTTGTGGCAAACGGCTACGCGCAAGTAGCTACCTATCCCCCCAACGTTAGGTACGCCGAGCGTTTCCTGAAGCTTGAAGAGGAGGCCCGCCGCTTAGGCATCGGCCTCTGGGGGAAACGTTAGGAGGAGATTGCCGCCTCCTTGAAGCGGCGGGCAAGGTTTGCAAGCTCCTCCCATTTCTTCCCCTCGATGAGGTCCTTTCGCACAAGCGATCCCCCAACCCCCACGCAGGAAGCTCCGGCCTTCAGGAAATCGGCAATATTTTCGAGGTTCACCCCTCCGGTGGGGCAGAGCTTAATCTGAGGGAACGGTCCCTTAAGCTCCCGGATGTACGATGGCCCAAGGCTTGAGGCCGGGAAAACTTTCACGACTTCCGCTCCGCATTCCCAGGCTTTGAGGATTTCTGTGGGCGTCAGGGCTCCGGGAATGATGGGGACATCGTAGCGGTGGGCCATCTCGATGACGCGATCGTTCAGGGTGGGAGTCACGAGGAACTGGGCGCCTTTCAGGATGCAGAGCCTTGCCGTCTCGGGGTCAAGGATTGTCCCCGCTCCGAAGAGGACATCGTCCCTTTTTTTCCGAACCTCTTCAAGGACCTCCAGGGCCCCCGGAGTCGTCATGGTTACCTCGATGCAGGAGATTCCCCCGGCTTTGAGGGCTTCCACAACCTCCATGAGGGCCTGAGAACTCTGCGCCCGGATGATGGCGATGATTTTCTCCCGCTCGATGTACGCTACAGTCTCAGCTCGTCCCTTGAGGTTCATAGTGCTTCCTCCTTTCCCTTTTTCCCCATTATACTCGAAGAGATTCCCAGTGGGGTATCTTGACAAATCTTATCACTATGTTTAAGCTTTAAAAGTAGTAACAAGTTGGAGGGATTTATGAAACGCCTGATCTCAGACGTTCCTCTGTACGCCAAGATTTACAAAACTCTGAGAGAGGAAATCGAAAACGGCCTCTACAGAGTTGGCGATCTTCTCCCCTCGGAGGAAGAGCTTGAAAAGCGCTTCGGTGCAAGCCGCACTACCATCCGCAACGCCCTGGGAGAGTTAGAACGCGAGGGTTTCATCGTTCGCAAGCGGGGAAAGGGGACAATCGTCCAGGAGCCCAAAACCGCCCAGAATATGAACTTCATCAGCTCCTTCACCGAAACCCTTCAGGAGAAGGGAATTCAGGTAGAAACAGGAATTGTCACCATTGAACTCACTCCCGCGCCTCCCAAGGTCCTTGCAGCTCTTGGTCTCGAGAAAGGGGAAAAGGTATACCTTGTCCAGCGTACAAGGCTTGCTAATGGTGTACCAATTGCCTTCATGACTAACTACCTTCTTGCTCGAGTGGTCCCAGGTTTGGAGGAAAAAAAGGAGGCCCTGAGGAGAGTGGGTCTCTACCAGCTCCTTGAGGAAGAGTACGGTTTGGTACTCAAGAGAGCCATAGAGACAATTGAGGCCTATCTCAGCGGGCCGCTCGAGGCAGACATTCTTCAGATTCCCGAAAAGGTACCACTTTTCCATACAGTTAGGATTACCTATCTTGAAGATGGCACTCCTTTTGAGATGGTGATTTCCATCATCCGTGCCGATAAGTACGAGTACAAAGTCTACTTGGAAGGTAGGCCGAGGAAGTAGAAAGGGAGGTTTTTCACTTGTCGTACAAAAAAGTCAGTCTCTTCGAGTGTGCAGCAGAAGAGGGCAAGAATACGTTCGGTGACGTCCGTAATTCTATCGGTACGAATGTCATTCGAGATACTCTGATGCTCCTCCGCGAGAAAGATACCGAAACCGGCCGCATCAACGTGGGGTACACCATCATTTACCCTCACTGCAGTACCCGGGGGCACGAGCATGCTCCACTTGAGGAGGTGTACTTTGTAACCTCGGGGAAGGGCATCATGGAGGTTGGTGCGGAGCGGTTCGAGGTAGAAAGCGGCGACGTCGTGTACATTCCGGGCGGAGAATTCCACCGGGCCGAGAATCCTTTCGATCTTCCCCTTGAGTACGTCTGGGTTACGGTGAGAAAGGAAGGCTGATATGAGGAGAAGGGCGGTTCTCGTTGTTGATGTTGGTACCGAGAGCGTTCGAGCGGCCTTAGTCGGCGAGGAAGGGAGAATCCTTGCCCTCGAGAGCAAGAGTTTAGAGTTCTTCTCTCCCTATCCTGGTTGGGCCGAGCAAAGCCCTGAGGAGTGGTTTTCTGCGGCCTGCACCTGCATGGAAGGTGTCCTGAAGAGGAGCGCAGAGGTTGAGGTTCTCGCTCTTGGGGTTAGCGCACAGATGCACGCTGTTGTCCCGGTGGATGGAAGGGGGGAACTCCTCCTATCTCGAGTACCCATATGGTGTGATAAACGCTCAGACGAAGTTTGCAGGCGTATCCACGAGATTCTCCCCCCAGAAGAACAGATAGAGCGGACTGCCAACCTCCTCATCCCGAACTGGTTGGCTCCCAAAATGCGCTGGATTCGAGAGCATTTCCCCGAGGTTTATGCGAAAACCTCGTGCTTTCTCGCCGCTAAGGATTACCTGAACTTTCGTTTCACCGGGGCGC
>JACIZN010000075.1 GCA_014359405.1 Candidatus Caldatribacterium sp. | reverse complement strand
TGAGAACGTGCGGCGGTTCATCGAAAAAAGCGGAGTCTCAGTTATCGTTGCCGGGGGCGTGCGGGGCGAGGAGGATATATGGAACCTCAAGCGCATCCCCGGGGTTTTGGGGGTTATCCTTGGGAAGGCACTCTATGCGGGGAATTTGAACTTTCGCGAAATCCTTGAGAAAATGGGAGGTTCAGGATGTTAGCCAAGCGCATCATCCCATGCCTTGATGTCAAAGAGGGTCGAGTGGTCAAGGGGGTTCACTTTGAGGACCTGCGAGACGTGGGGGACCCTGTGGAACTTGCCAAGCGCTACGAGGAGGAGGGGGCGGATGAGCTCGTTTTCCTCGATATCACCGCCTCGTACGAGCAGCGGGAAATCATGATCCATGTGGCCGAGAAGGTGGCGGAAGTCCTGACTATTCCCTTCACCGTTGGCGGAGGAATCGGAAGCGTCGAGCACGTGAGCAAACTCCTCCGGGCAGGAGCCGACAAAGTCTCCATCAACACCCAGGCGGTCCTCAATCCCAACCTCATCACCGAACTTGCCGAGCGCTTTGGAAGCCAGTGCGTTGTCGTGGCCATTGATGTGAAGCGGACCTGGGACCGAATCACGTCTCGCAGTTACTGGGAGGTCTTCATCAACGGAGGTCGAACCCCCACGGGGAAGGACGCCCTTGCCTGGGCGCAGCAGGTGGAGCGCCTGGGTGCGGGGGAGATTCTCTTAACGAGCATGGACACCGATGGAACCCAGTCGGGCTACGACATAAGCCTGACACGGAAAATCGCCGAGAAGGTGAAGATTCCCGTCATTGCCTCCGGTGGAGCGGGAAAGCTCGAACACCTGGCGGCAGTGCTCCAGGAAGGAAAGGCCGATGCTGCTTTGGTGGCCTCCATTTTCCACTACCGCCACTACACCATCCCGGAGGCCAAGGCCTTCCTGCGAAAACGGGGAATCCCGGTACGGATGGAGGACTAATGGAGCTCCGCTTCGACGAAAAGGGCCTCATTCCCGCAGTCGTCCAGGACGCCGAAACTGGAAAGGTCCTCATGGTGGCCTACATGAACGAGGAGGCCCTGCGGAGGACTCTTGAGACCAAAACCACCTGGTTCTATAGCCGAAGCAGAGGCAAGCTCTGGAACAAAGGGGAGACAAGTGGCCACATCCAGCACGTTGAGGGTATATACGTTGACTGCGACAACGACTGCCTCCTTGTTACGGTGAGGCAGGAAGGGGTCGCCTGCCACACCGGGTTTTTCTCCTGCTTCCACCGAGAACTCGAGGACGGAAAGCCTGGGGAACCCAAAAACGGCAATCCTCCCTTCCCCCTTTTTGCCTTCCTTGGAGAGCTCTTTGAGGTTATCAAGGAGCGGGCTCAGAACCCTTCTCCCTCGTCCTACACGGCAAAGCTCCTTGCAGAAGGAAAGGAGAAAATCCTCCGAAAGGTCGCCGAAGAGGCGACTGAAGTCCTCCTTGCCGCTTTTGAGGAGGAGGTCACCCGAAAGGACCACCTCCGGTACGAGGTTGCGGATCTCCTGTACCATCTCCTTGTCCTCCTCAAGCACGAGGGTTTGAGCTTTGGCGAAGTCATGGAGGAGCTCAAGAAGCGGCACGTGAAAAGACCCTGAAATGAGGTGAAAACCTTGCGGTACCTCCGCCCGTGCATCCTCTGGGTTCTCGTCTTTGTCCTTCTTTTCGGTCTCTCCCTTGAGGTTTCCGCCCAGGTGACTCCGGTTACCTGGGGTGATTTCCTCGGGTCTTTGAAGAACATCCTGGGTACGGCGCCATCCCTTCCTCCCGGGAAAAGAGAAGGGGACCCGGTTCTTCGTTTGGAGGCCGTGGAGGCCATAGTGAAAGCCCTCTCCTATGACGACCTCCTCTCCTTTGTCGATACCCAGAGCGTTCCCTTTCGGGACCTTGCAGACCTTGGTGAGAGGGAGAAGCGTCTCTTTCTCCTTGCCGCTTCCTTGGAGCCTCCTCTTCTTCGGGGAGACATTTCGGGTAACGTCTTCCCAAAGAGAGTCCTGAGCGCTCAGGAGTTCATCATCATCAAGGAGACGCTCAAAAAGTACGCTAAAGGAAACATTCGCTTTGAGCGGCGCAAGAGCATCCATCCCAATCTTGAGCTTGTGGTTAAAAAATGGGGATTTTCTCCCCTTGAGGCGCAGCTTCTTCCTCAGCCCACCGGCGCTCCACAGGACACCTTCTTCCTCCAGGTTGGGGCGTACGAGGTGCGGGAACGGGCAGAGAGAGTTGCGGGCTGGCTCAGGGAACTCGGGTACCAGGTTCATCTTGAGGAGGAAGGGGGCCTCTTCAAGGTCCGGGTTGGACCCTACAAGAGGAAAGACCTTGAGGACGTTCGGTCCCGCCTTGAGAAACAGGGCTTCCCCTCTTACCCTGTGGCCACCCAGGGTGGTGGAAAAGCGAAAGAAGCACTCCCCCCTGGCCCTTTCTTTACCCTGGCTTTGCTCTTTGAGCCATCCAACGCCCCATTTCGTCTTGAGGTGGCTCTCGCCAAGGACCAGGTTACGGATAGGGAGAGGACAAGCGAGATTGCCCGGAGGAAAAACGCCCTTTTTGCCATGAACGCAAGCTTCTTCGCCGAAAACGGCATCCCGATTGGGCTCCTCATGGTGGACGGACGGGTTCTCTCTGAGCCCCGGGAGGGCTGGTACGCGGCGGGGTTCACCGACAGTAATCGCCTCGTCATCGGGGAAACCCGGTTCGTCTGCAAGGTGCTTGGCTTGAGGGGTGAGGTGGAGGTGAACGGAATCAACCGCCCGGCGGGAAAAAACGAGGTGGTGCTCTACGACTCTTTCTTCGGCGGCCAAACGCCAAAGCAAGGTGGAGTCGAAGTCATCGTCCGGCGCGGTGTGGTGGAGGAGATTCGCCCTGAGAGCCAGGGGGAAACCCCCATTCCCCGGGATGGTTTTGTACTTTTTGGACGGGGAGAGGGTGGGGAGGTCCTCCGGAGAACACTTTCCCCCGGGGATCGGGTCCGCGTTCGGATGGTGCTCTACGCACCGGGGAAGCAGATTGCCGAGTGGCAGCGGGTGCGTTACGCCGTGAGTGGGGGACCACTCCTCTTCTTCGAGGGCCAGCCGGGTCCCTTCGGTGATTTCAGTTCTGACATCGTGGCCAAGCGGCATCCCCGAACGGTGGTGGCCAGCCTTGAAGATGGGCGCATTCTCTTCCTGGTGGTTGATGGACGGCGTCCGGGGCACAGCGTCGGCATGACTGTTGAAGAACTTGTCGAGGAACTGAAGACCTACCGGGTTTCCTCGGCGCTCAATCTCGATGGGGGTGGCTCAACGACGTTCTACCTCGAAGGGAAAGTCCTGAACCTCCCCTCGGATCTCACCGGGGAGCGGAAGGTTTCCTCAGCCATTCTCCTCTGTCCAAAATGATTCACGTCGGTACCTGCGGTTTTCCCAAAAAACGAGCCGAGATTTTTTCCTGCCTTGACGTCGTGGAGGTGCAGAGAACCTTTTACGAGCTCCTTTCCCCGGAAACCCTGGCGCGCCTCCGAAAAGAGGCGCCACCGGGTTTTCTCTTCACCCTCAAGGCCTTCCAGGGCATCACCCATCCGGCCTCATCCCCCACCTACCGGCGCACAAAGCTTCCTCCCACCTTTCGTCCTGAAAACCTCGGGTTTTTCCGGAGAACCGAAGAGGTGGAAGCCTGCGCCCGTCACACTCTTTCTCTGGCTTTGGCCCTCTCGGCGCGGGTGATTGTCTTCCAGTGCCCACCGTCCTTTTCCCCAACCCCTGAGAACATCGAGAACTTCGTTTCCTTTTTCGAGCGTTTCCCCCGGGGGGAGTACCTCCTTGCCTGGGAGCCCCGGGGAAAGTGGAAGAAAGAGGAAGTACAGGCCCTCTGCCGAAGCCTCGACCTTGTCCATGTTACCGATCCCTTCACGGGCGAGCCCGAATGGGGAAAGGTGGTTTATCTCCGCCTCCACGGGAAAGGGTCGTACCGTTACCGGTACACAGAAGAAGACCTCCATTTCCTTGCCCGGAAGCTCACCGGGTACGGAAAGGAGGTTTTTTGCCTCTTCAACAACATCCCCATGTTCGAGGACGCCCGTCGCCTCAGAGCGATACTCGCGTCATTCTCTCGAGGCTTCCCCGGAGAATCCTCAAGAGGTCCTGCGGAGTAGAGAGGACGAACTCCGGGTGCATGGCAAGGACCCGCTCCTTCTCAAGGGCTCCCCAGCTTGCCAGGGCAAAGGGAACCCCCGCAAGACGGGCTGCGGTGATGTCGTAGATGCTATCCCCCACAAAGAGCGCCTCTTTCGGAGGAACCCCGAGTTTTTCGCAGGCCACAAGGAGAGGATCCGGGTACGGCTTTGGTCGCGGGGTGTCCTCGGCGCAGAGGATGAATTTAAAGAGGTGGTTGAGGCCGAAGCGGTCGAACTGGTAGCTCATTTCTGAGCGGACCTTCGCCGTAACGATGGCCATGGGGATATCCGCCTCATGGAGTGCCTCAAGGACTTCCCGCATCCCCGGAAAAAGGCGAACGCGGGGCATACCGAGCTTGATGAGTTCCTGCCACCGCCTGATGAAGGCGTCCCTTTGTTCCTCTGGAATACCGAGTTTTCTCACCGTTTCAGGGCTTGGAATCCCGAGGGTAAAGATGAAGAACTCCCGGGGTTTTTCTTCGCCGGTGAACTCCCGGTACGCCTCCTTTATGGCCTCAAGGAAGAGGATGTTGGTGTCGGTTATGGTTCCGTCTATGTCGAAAATCACTGCCTTAGTCATGGTCTCACGCTCCGCAAGGTAAGCTTCCCCGTATTATACCAGGGGTGTCAAGGAGGGGCGCTCTGTGGTATCTTAATCCGGAAAGGAGGAAAAGGCGTGACTATTCTTGTTACCGGAGGAGCAGGCTTCATCGGATCCCACGTGGTTGACGCGTACCTCGCGGCAGGGTTTTCGGTAGCGGTGGTGGATGATCTCTCAACCGGAAGGAGAGAGAACGTGAATCCCCAGGCCCGGTTCTACCAGGTGGACATCCGGGACAAAAGCGCGCTCTCTGAGGTCTTCTCTCGAGAGCGCCCAAGGTACGTGAACCACCATGCTGCCCACATCAACCTTCGCCATTCGGTGGAAGACCCCCTCTTTGATGCCTCGGTGAATATTCTTGGAACGCTCAACGTTCTTGAGCTTGCAAGGGAATTCGGCGTTGAGAAGATCGTCTTTGCATCCACCGGTGGGGCGCTCTACGGGGAGGTGGAGGAGCTCCCCGTTTCGGAGGATTACCCACCGGTCCCTCTTTCCCCTTATGGGGTGGCCAAGTACGCGGCGGAGTGCTACCTCCGGTACTACGAGGCGGTTTGGGGGATTCCCTACGTTGCCCTTCGGTACGGGAATGTCTACGGCCCCCGCCAGGACCCAAGGGGTGAAGCAGGGGTTGTGGCCATTTTCTCGGAGCGAATTCTTGAAGGTAAACCCTGTGTGGTCTTCGGGGACGGCACGAAAACCCGGGACTACGTCTTTGTTGGGGATGTGGCAAGGGCAAATCTCCTTGCCCTTTCGGCGCCCTCCGGGGCGTACAACATTGGAACCGGGAAGGAAACGAGCGTCCTTGAACTTGTTGCCCTTTTTGAGCGTGTTGCGGGGCGGACGGTGGAGGTCGTTTTTTCGGAGGAACGGAAAGGAGAAATCTCCCGCATCGCCCTCTCCATAGAGAAAGCCAAAAACATCCTCGCCTGGGAGCCCCAGGTTTCCCTTGAGGAGGGTCTTGCGGAGACCTTTTTGTGGTTTGCGGAGGAGATGCGCCGTGAAAGCCATGGTTCTTGAGAGGCAGGGTTCACCTTTGCTCCTTCGGGATATCCCTCTTCCCGAGCCGAAGGATGATGAGGTCCTTGTGGAAGTTGAGGCTTGCGGGGTGTGCCATACCGACCTCCACATCGTGGAGGGGGAGCTTCCGGCGCACCGCCTGCCCCTTGTCCCGGGGCATCAGATTGTGGGAAGAGTCGTCGAGGTGGGGAGAAGCGTGACAAGTGTCGCCCCAGGAGACCTTGTGGGAACTCCCTGGCTCTTCTCGGTGTGCGGGGAGTGTCCGTTCTGCCGGAGAGGAAAAGAAAACCTCTGCGAGAAAGCCCGCTTCACGGGGTACGATGTCGACGGGGGGTACGCCGAGTACTTCCTCGCCTATCAGGACAGCGTCTACCCCCTTCCCCAGGGGTATGAGCTGGTGGAGCTTGCCCCGCTCCTTTGCGGGGGAGTCATCGGGTACCGGGCCTACAGGGCCTCAGGTGTAGGGAAAGGGGACATCCTTGCCCTTTTTGGTTTTGGCTCTTCAGCCCACCTTGTGCTCCAGATGGCCCTCTTTGAGGGCCAAGAAGTTTTCGTGTTCACAAGAAGCCCCCACCACCAGGATCTTGCCCGGAAACTCGGGGCATCCTTTGTCGGTGGCGCAGAGGATAACCCTCCTTTACCTTTTGAGGCAGCCATTGTCTTTGCCCCTTCGGGCTTTCTCATCCGCAAAGCCCTCGAGTACCTCGCCCCCGGGGGAAAGGTGGTTGCCGCAGGGATTTATGCCACGCCCATTCCGGAGATTCCCTATGAGCTCATCTACCGGGAGCGGAGTATCCAGACTGTCGCCAACAGCACCCGCCAGGACGTCCGGGAGTTCCTCGCCCTGGCAGGAAAACACCGCTTCCAGGTAACAACTGAGGTATACTCCCTTGAGGAGGCCAACGCGGTCCTTGAGAAACTCAAAAGGCGGGAGATTACGGCTTCGGCAGTCCTTGTGCCCTGAGCTCTCCCACCACCCAGAGGGGTTTTGCAAAATGAGGCCTGAGCTCTTCAATTCCCCTGGAACTTGCAAAAAGGAGCACCGTGGCCGGCCCACAGGAGGTGTAGAGGGAAAAGGGGGGTTCTGGGTTCAGGCAAAGAACAAGGGGGGTGCCCTCGATGAAGTTGAGGGCTTCGCAGAAAATCCCCCGGGACCCCACCGGAAGAGTCGGAGCCTCGGGAAGGAGTTCCCGAAGGTGGAGGATGTCCCTGAGATCTGCGATGGAGTCCAGGTTCTCAAGGACGGTGGCTCCGCAGGAGGGAACTCCCAGGGCGTAAAGGGTCCCCTCTTGAGGCTTTGGAGGATTCTTGCGTCGCTTCCCAAGAACCGTCACGCCAAGGCCGGTTGCGCGGGTTGGAATGTTCTTTTCGCTTGAGAAAAGGAGAGGGATGTTCTCTCTCCTGATGGCCCGAAGCTCCCGGAGGATACCCCTTTTTGCCGCATCAAGCCAGGGGTATGGCTCGATGCTTAAGGTAACCGAGAGGGCAAGGGGTTCACCGGAGGCAGCGAGAATCTC
Source organism: Candidatus Caldatribacterium sp. (assembly GCA_014359405.1). Classification (NCBI taxonomy): domain Bacteria; kingdom Pseudomonadati; phylum Atribacterota; class Atribacteria; order Atribacterales; family Candidatus Caldatribacteriaceae; genus Candidatus Caldatribacterium; species Candidatus Caldatribacterium oleiphilum. The sequence continues at coordinate 2,250 of JACIZN010000075.1, read as the reverse complement.
CGCCAGAGCAACCCGGGCGGTGAACTGAGCCGAGATCTCGAGGGGGACGGAGAGCTCGTCCCCCTCTTTTTCCCCTATTCCCCCGAGGGAATCGCAGGCCAGAAGGAGTTCTTCATCCCCGAAGGGAATCACAAGGCAGTCCCTTCTCATTTTCGGAAAATCACCCGGAAGAGAATCGCGGCAAGGACGATGTTGACTGCCGACCCTATGATGAGGGAAGGTAGCATGCCGAAGAAGAACCCCCACCCAAAGAGGGGCACAAGACCCAGGGGAGCAAGGATGCCGTTGAGAAGGATTCCAGAGATAATGGCGGCCAAAATCCCCAGCCGCTTAAAGACGAAGCGGAAAAGAAGGACAATGCCGCCCATCTCAAGGGCGATGAGAAGATGTATGGGAAAGCCCAAAGGGAACCCCACGTTGAGGGATGTGAGGATATGCCCCAGGAGAGCAACCGCTGCGCCTTCCCCGTAGCCTAAGGCTAAGGCACTGAAAAACCCGGGGAGGGAGTCTAAGGCCACCGTCCCGGTGGGGCTTGGGATTTTGATGAAGGACCCCACAACGCAAAGCGCCACCAAAGCCGCCGAGAGACTCAGACGGTACGTGAGGGTACGAGCACGTTCCATGCACCTTCCTCCTTTCGCAAAATGAAAAAGCCCTCAGGCAATGCCTGAGGGCTTTGCCATCACCCTCTTTTCGGCGCTTCCGTGGCAGGTCTTCTGGCTTGGGGGCAACCTACTCGGTGCGCCTTCCCAGCCTTTCAGCCAGTGGCTTTGTGCACCTTTCGTTCCCCCTCACAGCGGCGGGTCCGCACCGGATTCGCACCGGTTTCCCTATTCTCCCCGAAACGGAGCACCACGGAAGGGTGTACTTTTTGCTTTTTCCTCATTATACTCCTTTTGGGGCTTTTGGCAACCACGGCTGGGCCAGGGTGGTGGTATAATCTCTTAGAGTAGCTCCCTTGCCAGGCCTACGAGTACGAGCCTAAGAAAGGGAGAACCTTTGAGTCTGGGGATGCACCGAGTGGGGTGTGGGGAATATCGGCGCCATTCTTCTCCCACCCAACGGGATTCCTGTCCCGTCCCACTCCGATGGCATCTGCCTCAACACCTTGGTGTGGCTTGATGGAGAGCTCATCATCGACCGGGGCCAGGTGGTGGACGAGGAACTGCGGGAGCTTGCCGCGAAACTCGGAAATCCTCAAGGAGGTGCCAGGATGCATCTTGCACCGCTCATGAAGGGAGCGATGATTGCCGTCCGGGACTGCATGGGGGTGCAGCCCGGGGAGCGGGTGCTTGTGGTGACGGATACAGGGAAGCTCTCGATTGCCGAGAGTTTCTTCCTTGCTCTTCATGCGCTTGGGGTTGATGGCACGATGGTTGTCATGACGCCTCGGTCGCACCATGCCGAGGAGCCCCCTGAGGAGGTGAAGGCAGCGTTCCTTGCCTGCGATGTGGCCCTCCTTGTGACTACGATGAGCCTCACCCACACGCGAGCCCGGATGGAGGCTACCGCAAAAGGAGCCCGCATCGCCAGCATGCCGGGGATAACCGAAGATATGATGACTGTTGGGGCCATGACGGCAGACTACGAGAAGGTTTCCGAGCTCAGCTGGAAGGTGACGCGAATTCTTGAGGAGGGGAGCGAAGTCACCATCACCACCGAGCGGGGGACGAACCTCCGCATGAGCATAAAGGGCCGAAAGCCCGGCATTCCCCCCGATGACGGCCTCTACCGGGAGAGAGGACGGTGGGGGAATCTCCCCGCTGGGGAGGCCTACATCGCTCCGGTTGAGGAGTCGGTGGAGGGAGTGGCGGTGATTGACGGGTCCATGTCGCCCCTTGGGGTGCTGGCAGAACCGATTCGCCTGGAAATTCACGGAGGAAAGGTGGTGAGGATTGAGGGAGGCAGAGAAGCACAGGAACTCGCCNGAGAGCTCGGCATCGGTACCAACGAGAAAGCCAGAATCACGGGAAATATCCTTGAAGACGAAAAGGCTTTCCGAACCGTCCACATCGCCCTGGGCATGAACCTCGACATGGGCGGCACAATCGATGCGAAGACCCACAACGACGGAATCATCGTGAATCCCACGGTGGCGGTCGATGGGAAAATCATCATGGACAAAGGGGTATTCACCATCTGAGCGGTGGTGGACCGATTGAAAATCATTCTGTCCGGCGATGGAAAGGCAACGTGTTTTCCCCGAGGTTGCCCTTTTCGGGGCCGTTCTTTTTGCCTCTTTCTGGGTGG
>JACIZN010000074.1 GCA_014359405.1 Candidatus Caldatribacterium sp. | reverse complement strand
AGTTTCTCGAGAGCCGTCAGGTCTCCCTTTCGGGCAAAAAGGCGCGCTTTCAGGAGGAAGGCATCTTCGAGGGTAGCGGCGAATTTTTCAGCCTCTTCGAGAAATCCCAGGGACAGGAGGAATTCGGCAAAGGCAAGGCGCGAGGGCAAAGAGAAGGACTCTGGGGAGAGAGAAGGAAGAAGAGGCATGAGTAGAGTTCTGGTTTTCTGCGTTGACTGGTCCTCGAACTCTCGGTACATCCAGGCCAAAATGAGTGCTCCTTCCTGGAAAAAGCCTTGCTCTTTGAGAAGGGCAAAGAGCTCTTCGAAAGCGGCGAGTTTCTCCTCTTTGGTTTTGGCAAAACGCAAAGCCAGAGAGGTAAAGGCAAAACTTTTTTCCTTCTGGGCACAGACAAGTGCTGCGTGGAAGAGGACCGGGGATTCGGGAAAGAGGTTCTCAAGAAGGGAGAGAATCTCCTCTTTCTCTTTCCGAGTCGTATCGAGGCGCTCGAGGAAAAGAAACGCCAGGTGGTCCCCAAGGGTTTCTCTCTCCCGGAGGCTTGTAACCACTTCCTGGTGTGCTAAGGGTGCAGCACGGGTTTCGATAAGGGTTGCAACCCAGAGGAAGTGGAGCTTTTCTTTTAGATCCAGAGAGTCGCCTTTTTCTCCTGCGCCAAGGGCAAAGAGAATTCCCCAGAGAAGGAAAAGAATCACAGGAATCTTTGCTTTCATTTGGGGTCCATGATAGCATAATGCTGCGGAAGGGAAAAGGGGGGAGGAAGGTGCGCAACCAAGAGGTGGCGAAAATCCTCCACGATATTGCGGTTCTCCTTGACATCAAAGGGGAGAGTCGTTTCCGGGTGGTGGCGTATGAGGAGGCTGCCCGACGGATAGAGAACTGGCCTGAGCCCATTGAGGAAGTCTGGAAGAATGGGAAGCTCGAGGACATTCCGGGAATCGGCCAGAGCATCGCAAGCAAAATCGCCGAGTACTTAGCGACCGGGAAAATGACCTACTTTGAAGAGCTCGCCCGGGAGATTCCCCCGGAACTCATTGAGCTCACCGAGGTCCCCGGAGTGGGTCCCAAGATCGCCAAACTCCTCTACGAACAGCTTGGGGTGCGGACCATCGAGGACCTCGAGAGGGCGGTGCAGGAGAAAAAGCTCCGGAACCTGCCTCGCCTTGGGCCAAAGAGTGAGGAGAAAATCGCCAAGGGCCTTGAGATGTTCCGCCGCAAAACCGGTCGCATGCTCCTTGGCCAGGCGTTGCCTCTTGTGGAGAGCATCATCGCCTTCCTCCAGGAGAAAACGGGAATTGCAAAAATCGGCCCTGCCGGAAGCATTCGGCGAATGAAGGAGACCATTGGAGACATCGATATTCTTGCGGCAGCGAAGGACCCAAAGCCCATCATGGATGCTTTTGTGGCCCTCCCTCAGGTTCGGGAAGTCCTTGCCCGGGGGGATACAAAGTCAAGCATTGTGACCCATGAGGGGATTCAGGTGGACCTCCGGGTGGTGGAAGAAGGGTGCTTTGGAGCCGCGCTCCAGTACTTCACCGGTTCCAAGGCCCACAACATTAAGCTTCGGGAAATTGCCCTCAAAAAAGGCTTCAAGGTGAACGAGTACGGCATTTTCCGGCTCGACACGAACGAGCGGGTGGGAGGGGAAAGGGAAGAGGATATCTACGAGGTTCTCGGTATGGAGTGGATTCCCCCGGAACTCCGGGAGGACCAGGGGGAGATTGAGTGTGCCCTGGAGAAAAAACTTCCGGTCCTTGTGACCATGGAGGATATCCGGGGAGACCTTCACGTCCACTCCCACTGGAGCGATGGCATCGCTTCCATTGAGGAGATGGCCGAAGCGGCTCGGGCTTTGGGGTACGAGTACCTTGCCATTTGCGACCATACCCAGTCCCTTGCTGTGGCCTCTGGGCTCACTCCTGAGGAGGTTCACGAGCGGGAGAAGGAGATACGCCGGTGGAATGAGAAGCACCGGGAGCTCCTCGTGCTCAACGGGGTGGAAGCCAATATCCTGAGCGATGGGTCCATCGATTTTCCCGATGCAGAACTCGCCCTTCTTGATGTTGTGGTTGCGGGATTGCACTCGGGGCTCACCCAGAAAGAGGAAAAAATTCTCAAGCGCCTCGAGCTTGCCATGCGGAATCCCTACGTTCAGGTGATAAGCCACCCGACAGGGCGCATCATCGGCCGGCGTGATGCTTCAGAGATGAATATCGACGCCCTTATTGCCATGGCGAAATCCACGCACACCGCTTTGGAAATCAACGCCCAGCCGGAGCGCCTGGACTTAAGAGACGTGGATGCCCGAAGGGCAGCACAAGAAGGAGTCAAAATTGTCATTTCCACCGATGCCCATGACCCGGGGTCTTTGGAGTACATGCGCTATGGGGTTGCTCAGGCCCGGAGGGCCTGGCTCCGCAAGGAGGATGTTCTCAACACCTTCACCTGTGAGGAGCTCTTAGACTTTCTTGCCCGGAAGCGCAAGCTCCTCGGGGGGAAATAGCATCGCAGGGAGCCTCCTTTTGTGAGCGCTTTTCTCTGCGAGGGAGAGGATTTTTGCCCGGTCCGATTCCTGAACAGTATCACCAAGGAGGAACCGGTCTAAAACCTCGTAGGTTAACCCCATCTCGCCCTCGTCGGTCTGACCGGGCCAGAGACCTGCCGAAGGGGGTTTGGTGATGATGCGCTCTGGAATCCCCAAAAACGCAGCGATTTCTCGAACCTCCTTTTTGGTGAGGTGGGCAAGAGGCGCGATATCCACACCTCCATCACCGTATTTCGTGAAGTACCCGACGGTGAGTTCACTGCGGTTGCCCGAGCCGCAGACGAGGTAGTTGAGTTTATTGGCAAAAAAGTAGAGCGTGCACATGCGCAGACGAGGCTTGAGGTTGGCCTGGGGCAGGGCTTTTGGGTTGTGCTCTTCCCCAAGAATGGCAAGGAAGGCGTCAAAGGGCTTCTCAAGGGGCACCACCTGGTAGGGGATACCGAACGCTTCGGCCACCATTTTGGCGTCCTCGAGGTCCTCGGGATTGCTGTAGCAGGGCATGATGAGTCCCAGAATGTTTTTGCCACAGGCTCTCTGGGCAAGAACGGCGACAACTGAGGAATCTATGCCCCCGCTCATCCCAAAGACAAGTCCCTGAGCCTGGGCCTTTCTAACCTGTTCCTCTATCCAGCGGACGATGCGTTCCACTTCCTCGGCAGGGTGCACGAAAACTCCTCCTCTCGTTGACTTTCTTTTTCCCTGTAATGTATTATTTTGCCGAAACTTCGTCAAGGAAGCGGGGAAGTCGCATGGGTAAGACAATGGCTGAGAAAATCTTCGAGCGCAAAGTTGGGAAACCGGTCCGCCCAGGAGATATCGTGGTGGCAGAGGTTGACTGGGCCATGGGTCAGGACGGCACAACTCCCTTAGCCATCCAGTCTTTTGAAGAGATGAACGGGAAATCCGTGTTCCGCCCGGATCGGATTGTCTTCGTCATCGACCACAACGCTCCGAGTCCCCTTGAGTCCGTTTCCCGTCTCCATGACCTCATGCGGTCTTTTGCCCGACGCTTTGGCATTCGGGTGTTTGAGGTGGGAGAAGGAGTGTGCCATGAGCTCATGATGAGCCGTGGCCTTGTGGTGCCGGGGGATCTCGTGGTGGGCGCCGATTCCCACACCTGCACGTACGGGGCCTTAGGGGCGTTTTCCACCGGTATTGGGAGTACCGAGCTTGCGGTCGTCATGATGACCGGAAAGCTCTGGTTCAAGGTCCCAGAGACCGTTTGCGTGAGGCTTTTGGGGGAGCTCCCAAAGGGCGTTTACGCCAAGGACATCATCCTCCACATTGCCCACCTTCTTGGGGCTGATGGGGCAACGTACCAGGCAATTGAGTTCCATGGTCCGGTGGTGGAGCGCCTGAGCGTGGAGGAGCGGGCAACCATCACCAATATGGCGGTTGAAGTCGGTGCAAAAGCCGGTCTTGTGCCTCCGGATGCAAAGACAATTTCCTGGGTTCGGGAACGCACGAATCGGCCTTTTGAGGTGGTGCTTCCTGACCCGGATGCGGAGTACGCAAGGGTCTTAGAGATTGACTGCTCGAATCTCCTTCCTCAGGTGGCCTTCCCGCACCGGGTGGATAACGTAAAACCTGTGACAGAAGCCGAGGGTATCCCGATTCAGGAGGCTTTCCTTGGAACGTGCACGAACGGAAGGATTCCTGACCTGGAGGTGGCGGCGCAGATTCTGCGGGGTCGAAAGGTGCATCCGGAAGTGCGATTCATTGTGGCTCCGGCCTCCCGGGAGGTTTTCCTTTTTGCCCTTGAGAAAGGCTGGGTAGAGGATATCGTGCGGGCGGGAGGGGTTTTTGTCACTCCCGGATGCGGTCCCTGCGTGGGGACGCACCAGGGAATCCCGGGGGATGGATGGAACGTCATTTCCACGGCGAACCGGAACTTCCGGGGACGTATGGGGAACCGGGAAGCCTCCATCTACCTTGCTTCTCCCGCAACGGTGGCAGCTTCGGCCATTGAGGGGAAGATTACCGATCCGAGAAAGTACCTGGGGTGAGAACTATGCGTCTTCGAGGACACGTCCACAAGTTCGGTGACGATATCAATACGGACTACATCATCTCTGGGAAGTACAAGTTCAAAACTCTGGACATGCAGGAGCTTGCTCGGCACGTCATGGAGGACATCGACCCGGGGTTTGCAACTCGGGTGCAACCAGGGGATTTCATTGCGGCGGGGAAGAATTTCGGCTGCGGTTCCTCCCGAGAGCAGGCCCCCCGGGCTCTCCTTGCCTGCGGTATCCGGGGGATTCTCGCCAAGTCCTTTGCCCGGATTTTCTTCCGAAACGCCATAAACTGCGGTCTTTTTGTGGTCGAGTGCGATACCGATTCCTTCGAAACCGGAGACGAGGTTACCGTGGATCTCAAAGAAGGGAAGGTCATAAACCACACGAAAGGGATTGAGCTCTCCGTCCCTCCGCTTCCTCAGGTCATGATTGACATTCTCGAGGAGGGAGGACTGGTGAACTACTTCAAAAAGTACGGATCCTTTGAACGTGTGTGAGGAGGCACCATGTGGGAACACCTGAAGGCCCAGGATCCTGAGGTGTACCGCTGTATCCTGGCAGAACTGGCGCGGGAACGGAACACCTTAGAGCTCATCGCCTCTGAGAACTTCACAAGCCTTGCCGTCATGGAGGCACAGGGGTCACCGCTCACGAACAAATACGCCGAAGGTTATCCGGGGCGGCGCTACTACGGAGGATGCGAATTTGTGGACCAGGCGGAGACCCTTGCCATCGAGCGGGCAAAGGAGCTCTTTGGGGCCGAGCACGCCAACGTCCAGCCCCATTCCGGGTCCCAGGCGAACATGGCCGTGTACTTTGCGGTGCTCAAGCCTGGGGACGTGGTCATGGGCATGGATCTCGCCCATGGGGGACATCTCACCCACGGGAGCCGGGTGAACTTTTCGGGAATGCTCTACCATTTCGTCCCTTACGGAGTGAACCCAAAGACGGAGACCATCGACTACGATGCCTTGGAGGAGAAAGCCCTTGAGGTTCGCCCAAAACTCATTGTGGCAGGGGGGAGCGCCTATCCGAGAATCATTGATTTTGCCCGGATGTGGGCGATTTGCGACCGGGTTGGGGCGTACCTCATGGTTGACATGGCCCATTTTGCGGGGCTTGTGGCGGCAGGGATACACCCGAATCCCATTCCCTACGCTCACTTTGTGACCACCACAACCCACAAGACTCTTCGGGGACCCCGGGGAGGGATTGTTCTCTGCAAGAAGGAATTTGCTCAGGCTATCGATAAGGCTCTCTTTCCCGGGATTCAGGGTGGTCCTCTCATGCATGTCATTGCCGCCAAGGCGGTGGCTCTCAAAGAGGCGCAGAGTCCTGCCTTTTCCGCGTACCAGAGGCAGGTCGTCCGGAACGCCCAGGCCCTTGCAGGAGCCCTTGCCGAACGGGGGTATCGCCTCGTTTCAGGGGGAACGGATACGCACCTTCTCCTTGTGGATCTCAGGAACCTGGGGATTACCGGGAAGGAAGCAGAGCATATCCTCGACCAGGTGGGCATAACGGTCAACAAAAACGTCATTCCCTTCGATCCCGAGAAACCCACGGTGACAAGCGGCATTCGTCTTGGCACCCCCGCCTGCACGACCAGAGGAATGCGGGAGGACGAGATGTGCCTCATTGCTGAGCTCATCGACACAACCCTTCGGAACCGCGGAAATCCCGAGGTTCTCAACCGGGTACGACAGAAGGTGCAGGAGCTCTGTGACCGTTTCCCCCTCTACCCTGAGGTTGGGGAATAGAGAGAGAGTCCTGTGGGTTCTTGGGAGTAAATTCCTCTTACGGAGGGACACAAAATGCGCGAGAAAGTCGAACAGGCCCTTGAAAAAGTACGGGGATACCTTCAGTACGAAGGCGGCGATGTGGAGCTCGTGGACATCGTCGACGGGGTGGTAAAGGTTCGTCTCAAGGGTATGTGCAGCGCCTGCCCCATGGCGATGATTACCCTCAAAGACGGTATTGAGCGAATCCTCAAAGAGGAAGTCCCCGAGGTCAAGTCCGTCGAGCAGGTCTTCTAAAGGAAGAGGCCATAGAGGACTCCCACGAGAACGCTTCCTCCGACTATGTTCCCCAGGGTGACGGGAAGGAGGTTCTGGAGGAGCATTTTTCCCCAGGTGACTCCAGAGCCTCCCTGGAGGAGAGCTACCGTAAGGAAGTACATATTGGCGATGCTGTGTTCGTACCCCAAGGCCACGAACGTCGTGATGGGTGCGGGAATGACAAGGATTTGAGCAACTTCGCTTTTCGCCCAGACGGCAAAAAGTACTGCCAGGTCCACGAGAAAGTTGCAGAGTATCCCCCGGAGGAATCCTTCGGAGAAGGACAGGGCTATCTTCCCTTGAGCAATGGCAAGGATTCTCTCGGCAACAATACCACCCTGGGCCTTTGGGAGTCCTGAAGCGACATAGAGGAGAGCCAGGAAAACCGCGCCGAGGAAATTTCCCCCATACACCACCGCCCAGTTCGTAAGGAGCCTGGTAAGAGAAGCCTTTCCCCTGAGGCAGTGGGCAACAAGGAGACAGTTCCCCGTGAAGAGTTCTGCTCTCCCGAGAACCACCATGATGAGTCCTACCGAGAACACAAGGCCTCCGAGGAGCTGGCGGAGAGCGAAGGGAATCTCCGAGGAAGCGGTGACAAGGGTGAAAATCTGTCCGGCAAAGCCGATGTACGCTCCGGCAAGAAAGCCCCCAAGGAGGAGCTGCTTTAAGGTTTTCTCGAACTTTCCCTCACACCAGGCGTGAATGTCCATGGAGTTCCCTCCCTTTTCTTTACTCGAGAAAATAATAAAAGATTTTCATTTCTTCGCCAAGTTTTGTAAAAGGAATTATGGATTTCCCCTTCCTTCCCTGCTAAAATGAGGGAAAGAAACCGGTGGAGAGGGAGGGTTCAGAATGGCGGAGATTCTGGATCAGATTGCCCGGGAACTCTTTGCGGGGAATGCAAAGGCGGTTGCAGAACTTGTGGAAAAAGCTCTGAACGAAGGTTTTTCACCCCAGGAAGTCCTCAACAACGGCCTCATTAAGGGTATGAACGAAGTGGGGGTCAAGTTCAAGGCCAACGAAATCTACGTTCCCGAGGTCCTCATTGCCGCCCGAGCGATGAAGGCCGGAATGGAGATTTTACGACCCAAGCTCGTTGAAACCGGAGTTGAGCCGGTGGCCAAGATGGTCATCGGAACCGTAAAGGGAGACCTCCACGACATCGGGAAAAACCTCGTAGCCATGATGATGGAAGGGGCAGGATTCCAGGTTATCGACCTTGGGATTGATGTCCCCGCGGAGAAGTTCATCCAGGCAGTGCGGGAACATAAGCCCCAGCTTGTGGGAATGTCTGCGCTTCTCACCACCACCATGATTCAGATTCGAGAGAACATCAAAGCTTTCAAAGAGGCTGGTATCCGGGACCAGGTGAAGATCATGGTGGGTGGAGCTCCGGTGACCCAAAAGTTTGCTGACGAAGTGGGAGCCGATGGGTACGCTCCCGATGCGGCTTCAGCGGTGGATAAGGCAAAAGAACTCCTTGGGTTGAACTGAAAGGGGCGGAACGCCCCTTTTTCTTTTCCCCCTTTACTTAAAAATTTTAATTACGCTATAATTCGCAAAAGAAATTTGGAGGGGATGGGTATGCTCTCAGACCTTGAGATTGCCCAGAGGGCGCAGCTGCGGCCCATCGTTGAAATCGCAAAGGACCTCGGTCTTGATGAAGACGATATCGAGCTCTACGGGAAGTACAAAGCCAAGGTATCCCTTAAGGTTCTTGAGAAGTTCAGGGATCGTCCCTTAGGGAAGTACATCGATGTGACGGCCATAACACCCACGCCCCTTGGGGAAGGGAAGACCGTCACCACCATAGGTCTCTCCATGGCCCTCAATAAAATAGGGAAGAAAAGCATCGTCTGCATTCGCCAGCCGTCCCTGGGTCCTGTTTTCGGCATCAAGGGAGGCGCGGCGGGGGGCGGTTACTCCCAGGTCGTTCCCATGGAGGATTTCAACCTCCACCTCACCGGTGACACCCACGCGGTGGCGATAGCCCACAACCTCCTTGCAGCCTTCATCGACAACCATCTCCACCACGGAAATGCCCTGCGCATCGACCCTTTCACCATAAGCTGGCCAAGAGTTGTCGATGTGAGTGACCGGGCGCTGCGGAAAATCATCATTGGCCTCGGAGGAAAAGAGAATGGTGTCCCCCGGGAATCGGGCTTTGATATTGCCGTGGCTTCTGAAGTCATGGCCATTCTTGCCCTCACCACAGGCCTTCGGGATTTGCGAGAACGCTTGGGGCGGATTGTCATCGGGTACAATGTGGAGAAAAAGCCGGTGACGGCAGAGGACCTGAAGTGTGCCGGTGCGATGACTGTGCTCCTCAAGGATGCTATAAAACCAAACCTCCTCCAGACCCTTGAAAATACTCCGTGCTTTGTGCACACTGGGCCTTTTGCCAACATCGCCCATGGGAATAGCTCTATTCTTGCCGATCAGATTGCCCTCCGCCTGAGCGAGTACGTGGTCACCGAGAGTGGCTTTGGTGCCGACTGTGGCATGGAGAAGTTCATGAACATCAAGTGCCGCTACAGTGGCCTTGCTCCCGACTGTGTGGTCATGGTGTGCTCAATTCGGGCGCTCAAAATGCACAGCGGCAAGTACAAGGTAGTGCCTGGGAAGCCCTTAGACCCTGCCCTTGCGCTTGAGGATGTTGCCGCGGTGGAGAAAGGAGCCGAGAACCTCGTCAAGCAAATCGAGAATGCCCTTCTCTTTGGGGTTCCGGTTGTGGTGGCCATCAATCTCTTCAGCACCGATACCGACCGGGAGATACGGGCAGTTGAGAAAATCGCCCTCGACAGTGGTGCCTACGCCTGTGCGGTTTCTGAGGTATGGGCAAAAGGCGGAGAGGGGGGTAGAGAACTCGCGGAAGCCGTGGTGCGGGCCTGCGAAGAGCCAAAAAACTTTCGCTTCCTGTACCCTCTTGATATCCCCATAAAGGAGAAAATCGAAATCATCGCCACAAAGGTGTACGGGGCCGATGGAGTGGT
>JACIZN010000073.1:5152-9707 GCA_014359405.1 Candidatus Caldatribacterium sp. | reverse complement strand
GATGCAGCACGGAGGAACGTTCCTTCCCGAGCCGAAGGAAGAAAGGTGCATTGGTTGTGAGCGTTGCGTTGTGCACTGTCCACCCAAAGCCCTCTTCATCGACGAGAATGGTAAAGCAAAAGTTAAAAAGGAACTCTGCATTGGCTGTGCCGAGTGCCTCCTCTTTTGCCCGACTGGAGCCATTGACGCTTCCTGGTCGGCAAAGAGTGAGCTCCTCCAGGAGCGAATGGTGGAGTACGCTTTTGGAGCCCTGAAGGATAAGAAAGGAAAAGCGGCTTTTGTCAATTTTCTTGTCGATATCAGCCCCGATTGCGACTGTGCCCCCTGGCACGATGCAAGCATCGTCCCCGACATCGGCATTCTTGGCTCTACAGATATTGTCGCTGTCGACCAGGCTTCTGGGGATCTCATCAGAAGGGTTGAGGGATTGGCGAGCTCAAAGCTTGGGAAGCCTCTTCCTCCGGGGGACGATAAGCTCCTTGCGGTACATCCAGAGGCCCTCTGGCAGCGGCAGATTGACTATGCCGCAGAGCTTAGCTTAGGGAGTAAAGAGTACGTCCTGGAAGAGGTATAATACGGAAAAAGGAAAAGGAGGGGGTTGTGTACCTTTCAGAGCGACTTTTCCCCGGCGAAGCGCTCGCTTCTTTTCAGATTGTATTGCCTTTCCCGAGAGGTCCAGAGGGGCTCTTTTCCAGATGTAGAGCGTCTCTCTGCACTTCTTGAGGTCAGCGAGCGTACAGTATACCGGTACTTAGAACTTCTCCGCGACGATTTCGGAGCCCCTCTTGCCTTTGACCGAAAAAGGAAAGGGTACTATTTCACCGAGCCCTGGGATTTCCCCTTCCCCGAGCTTACGGAAGGGGAGGTTCTTTCCCTTTTCATCCTCGTCAACGTCCTCAAGCAATTCGCCGGTACCCCTCTTGAGAGTGCCCTCCAGAGCCTCGGAAAGAAGCTCGAGCGGCTCTTCCCGAGTCCTTTCAAGGAGACATCGCCCCACCTTGGTATGATGCTCTCACCCTTTGTTTCGGTTCTTCGTCCCCGCGTTGAGGTGGGGGAAATCTTTGGCACCCTTTTTGAGGCCATCAGGAAGCGCAAGCGCGTCCGCTTCACGTACCGGTCCATCTCCTCAGGAGAAGTAACAACCCGCGATGTTGAACCATACCACCTCTACAACTTCGAAGGTGTCTGGTACCTATGCGGATTTTGCCTCCTGCGGAAGGAAATTCGAGATTTTGCCCTGGACCGAATGACGGACGTTGTGGTGCTCTCCGAGGAATTCAGTATCCCTCAAGACTTTGACCCTGAAGAGTACCTCTCCCGGGCTTTCCGCATGTTCCGTGGAGGAACCACGAAAGTTGTGGTGCGCTTTGACCCGTATCAAGCCCGCTGGATTCGAGAGCGCATCTGGCATCCTACGCAGAAAATCACGGAGCTCGATGATGGGGGTCTCCTTTTCGAGGTGGAAGCCAACCCCGAGGAAATCAAGCGATGGGTCATCGGGTATGGAAGCCACGCAGAAATCGTAAGCCCTCCCTCCCTTCGTGAGGAGGTGAAAGAGGAAATGCAAAAAACTCTGGAGCGGTACCTTCAGACTGACACGTAGTGTCACCGGCTTTGGGTAGAATGGGGGTGAAAGTTTTTGGTTCCAAAAACCTTGGAGTCTGGCATGATGAGAGCGGTTAATAAGGGCAGTGCTCATCGTGAAGGGGCTCAGGCCGAGAAGCTGCCCTTGGAGAGGAAAATCAGAGGGTGGTAAGAAGTGCAATTAGTAGTTGAGTTTGTAGGAGATAAAGAGGTCGTCCTGCCGTTAGAGCACAACCACCTTCTGCAGGCGGCAATCTACTACCAGATAGAACAACCGGCCCTCAGAAATTTCTTGCATGAGCAGGGTTTCATCCTGGGCAAAAGGCGTTTCAAGCTTTTTGTTTTTTCACGCCTCATGGGAAAGTTCAAAATTGACGGGGAGAAACAGGAAATAATTTTTACTCTACCTTGCCGGTTAGTCATCTGCTCGCCTCTTCCTGTGGTGATGGAGGAGATGGCCAAAGGGCTTCTGCGGCAGGGACAGATTTGCCTGGGTAGGAATAGACTTATGGTGGAGTCTGTTCAGGTACGGAGCACAACAGTCACCCAAGGCTGCATCACCGTGCGTATGCTTTCACCTTTGACCGTTTACAGTACTTTTGATGGTGCTGGAAAATCCTTCACCTATTACTATTCGCCTTTTGAGCCCCGTTTTTCTGAACTCGTTCGGGAAAACCTTGCCAAAAAGTACCAGATTGTTTTTGGGTGTCCAGCACGGATTACCAATTTTGGCCTTACCCCTATTGATGTGCGGGAGAGAGACTTTAAGGTGGTCCGCTACAAGGGGACGATCGTCAAGGGATGGATGGGTAAGTACCGGCTCACTGGCGATCCGAAATTTTTAGAAATCGCCCTGAGTGCCGGATTGGGTAGCAAGAATTCCCAAGGGTTTGGTTGCTGTGAACTGGTGGAGGAGAAAGAGAGCAAAAGCACCGACTCGTACCGTGCAATGGGGTGGTAAATGTGGCAAAGGTACATTGGACAGGTCATCCGTTTGTAGACGCAGGCCTGGCGGCGCTGGCAGCGGTAGCAGGGGTTCAGCGGTTGGAGGGGTTCACAGCTGTCGCAACTATGTATGAAGCCACTGGATTTAGACGAATTTAAGAGGTGAAAAAATAATGGCAAGATCAGGTGTGCAAAAAGTAAAAATTGACCTCTCTTACCCTACGGGTAACTTCTGGGTGGATACAGGGATAGTGATACTGGTGCAAGGACTGGGTAAGGGTGAGCATTCAGTAGACGATGTACTTCAGTGGCTACTTAATAAACTGGTACAGAAAACCGGGAAAAAAGGTAAGTATTACGATAAAGTCAACAATCAGCTCCGCGAATACGATAAAGAAAAATGGGTTTATCCGACCGATTTGTTCATCAGAGTTTCTGGTACCACAAGCGAAAAAGTGGAGATAGGCGGTAAAAAATATCCCGCTCAACCACCAAAATTTGAGCTTAAGCTCACTCTTAGCAAAAAGCCCGGAGTTTGCGATCTCTGTGGTAACGAAGCTCCCCTCACCGACGCCAAAATGTGGATGTTTCCATTTGTTGTGGATCCAGGTAAGTTTGGAAACTTCTACTCGGGAACCAAACGGGGCTTGCGGTTGTGTGCCCGCTGTGCGCTGGCGGGATTGGCGGGTTACTTCGGTTGGTTATGGAAAGCCCAAGAACGCAAAGCCTTCCACTTTTTCATCTTCCATTCCGAGTTACGGGAAATGGAACGCCTTCATCGCGAAGTGCTGGAGCCATTGCGAATACAAAGTGACAAAAGCGGTAATTTCCGCCCTGCGTTTTCTGGAGCCTATATCCACGAAACCACGCTGGGCTTGTTACTGGCGCTTTTTGCTCACATTCGTCAGTCCGACCAACTTTCCGAGGAAGGTCGTCTTTATTTGGCAGCACTTTTAGGCGCTGCTTCGATGGATACCCTGCCACCCCCTATCACTCTTTATGCCGTCACAGGCGAGCCTGGACAAGCTTTCAACATGAAAGCTTTACGGGAGTTTACCAAGCTCCAATTGCTCTACCGACTCTATGAGCGCTGGGTGGAGATCATTGCCGAGAATCAGATAGATACCAATCCCCATCGGCGCGTCGTCCAGATACTGCGGCAGTTTGAGGCGCAACAGGGCAACAAGCGCGAGTCACTCTGGCGTGACAAAATTGCCAGGGCAATACTGAAGTTGGGCGATCCCTTGCCTTTTGTGGAGCAGTTCCTTTTTGATGTACGTGCCAGGGAACAAAATCCGAGGCCCTTGGTGCAGGGGAGTATGGATCTGTTTAACCATTACATACTGGAGGTGCTTGGTATGGATGAGCAATTCCAGCGTACGCTCGCAGGCTTCGGACACAGCCTCGGGGAGGCAGCGCAGGAGCATAATGAGATGGGGCTACTTTATGCCCTGCGCAACGCGAAAAATCCTGAAGATTTTTACCGCGTGCTCAACGACACTCAATTCCGGCTAGAAGTAACAATTCCGGAAGCGCTCCTGAAGATTGAAAAAGGCGAACGTATTGCCGGAGTCCCATGGGTGCGGGTCAAAACCCTGCTTTCTATTTACGCCATGAACTCTTACTTGCGCAAACGCGCGCCGCAGACAGTAGATTCTCAAAACCAGAAGGAGGAGTGAACCATGAGCAAAGCGATTGCTATTGGCTATCTGGCGAAAGTATCTGCGGCAAATGTGAATGCTTCCCACACGGAAGGCAATGTAATCGTCGCTAAAAAGGTCACACTGCCCGATGGTAGCACGATTCCCTACATTTCCGGCCAAGCCATTCGCCGGATGCTACGCGATCGGCTGGAAGAGTTGGGCTACTCGCTGTCGGAGCCTTTTGCCCAAGTGAGCGGACAGGAAGTGACGCCGCCAGTGCGACCGTGGGAATTCGTGGACGAGGACCTCTTCGGCTACTTTGACCCCTCTGGCGGACGGCGCCGGACGTCGCCTGTGCGGGTTTCGGCGGCGGTAGGCCTGTT
>JACIZN010000073.1:0-5142 GCA_014359405.1 Candidatus Caldatribacterium sp. | reverse complement strand
CCGCCGGTGGCAACATGTTTGAAACCGAGCTCTACGCCAACCTTTTCAAGGGAACGGTGCTCGTGGAATTGGATCGGGTGGGGGTATGGAGAAGCCGTTACGAGCTCATACTCCCGAGCAAGCAAGAAGACCCCAAGAAACGTGACGAGGAAGAGAAAAAGTCTGATCAGAAAATGGCACAAGAGCTATCTGAAATTTCTTTTGTATCCATTCGGAACCTACCTGCTCCTTTCCGCGGCTTCGTCGCCGAACTTAAAGCGCCACAAAAGAAATTGCGCTTGGAGACGCTCTTTGAAGCCCTGAACCTCCTTTGGGGTGGTGGGCGCACGGCACGGATGCTAGCGGATCTTTCGCCAAAATTTATTGCCTACAGTCGGCTCAAAGTCAAGCATCCAGTATTTCTGGAAGCGCTCGTGGCGCAATATGAAGGCAACAAATACAGGTTGGAGTTGGAGCCACTAGAAAATGCCCTTAATAAATTTACCGGCTATCGCGAGCATACACTCTTTGGTCTGGAGCCAGGCATTTTCGGCAATGAAGAAGAAATCCGAGAAGCCTTAAAAGACTATGGTGGAGTGCTAACTGTCCACGAAGCCATCGCAAAAGCCAAAGAGGATGTGGCTGGGCTATGGAAAGAGTCCTCCGCGTAATAGTACGAGCACCAGTAGCATCATTTCGGCGTCCGCTGGACCACAACTACCAGCGGACGCTACCGATGCCGCCTCCGACGACGCTGGTAGGTATCGCCGGCGCAGCGCTGGGGCTTTCGGATCGGGAGCTATGGGCGCAAGATAGCCCTTTCCGGAAGGCAAAGGTTGCTGTCTGGATGGATGTTGAGCCCGGGCGTACTCGCGACATGTGGACTTTGCTTAAAATTAAGGGCAATAAGATGGAACGCTCGCCCTATATGCGGGAGCTCCTGTTTTTTGTGCGTTACACGCTGCTTTATGGCGGCGATGAAGCTTTTCTTCAGCGACTGGAGCAAGCCTTTCGTGATCCCGTCTATCCACTTTCATTGGGCAGAGAAGACGAGCTGCTCTTAATAGAGGAGATTGCCGTGGATACGGCTTCCGAAGGCAAACCGCGTTTTCGGGGAACGGTAATCCCAGGTGACGTTCGGCAGATGCGTATCCGCCCTGTGCTGCAGCCGGGCATTCACTTTGAACCTCCAGTAGTAGAAACCTTGCCTTTGAGCTTTGTCGTGGACGCTAAAAGGATACGCCATCCCCAAGGCCCGGCAACATTGAGCTTTCTTCCTCTGGGGGTGGAGCTGGAAATAGAAGAGCCTCGAATACCCGCTTTACAATGTCTGGGGAGGAACTTCGCATGGATGAACTCTTAGCCAAGCCAGACGTTCCACTCATAGACCATCTGTGGAGCGTTCTACGTTTGGGTGACCACAAAGAGGAAATCGGCCTCTAATATGCCTGAGGCAATGGATACTTTTTCAAAATGCTTGAGATTCACTTCCACCCACTCGCTGCTTCGACCTCGAAGCCCATCAGCGATGATGATTGGGGCAGGAACCGCAGGATACCCGAACCCGTGGAAGAGCGCCGTTTCAACGTGGTCCACCGCATTGTGCCGGAAGCCTGTGTAGAGAGTATTCGTATCGGTCAGAAAGGGCTTTCCTCCCATCTCACGAATGGTCTCCACGATGACTCGGACAAACACCGGGCGGATGAACCCGTGGTTGCCCCGCTCGCCAAAGTGGAGCTTCACGGCTACGAGGTCACCTGAAGAGAGTTTTCCATCAAGGAGCTTTTGCACGCACTTTTTCAGGCGGCGGAGGACTGAATTCTCCTCATTCTCTGCCCTGAGGCTTACAAAGTACACTGTCGAGGCCATACTCCATCCCCCTTTCCCGTGCTTCAGAAGCACAAGAACTTCAAAGTAGCAACCCCCAAGACCACAACCGGAAAAACCCGGTCCAACAAACACCTAAGGGGAGTCAGATTTCTCTGACTCCCCTTAGGTGCAAGGAGGGGAAAGACTTCTATTAAGGAGGTGCTAGTGGGGTACTCTATTCACTTTTCGAGAAGAATTATAAAGGCAAAACCCTTCCCCGTCAAGAGGTGGGCTAAGAATTTGTGTAGATCGACCAGAGTTTCGTTCACAGCATATACGAAACCACGACCCTGCAGTGACCGTTCTTTCCTCATCGGTTGCCGGAAGCAAAAGGAGTAGTCTCCCTGAAGCCCTTGACATGCATCCTCTTCCTCTCTATCCTTAGGTAAAAATTAGATGTCGAAATAAGTGGTGGACATGACTGGTAGCGAAAAAGACTCTCTACACGTGCTCTTCCTCCAGGTCCTTCGGTACCACTTCATCAGGTACCACCACCTCCTTGGACGAATTGGGCTCCACCGGGGGCAACCTCTTGTGCTCGGGCTCCTCTGGGAGAAGGACGGGAGGACTCAGGGGGAAATAGCCGAAGCCCTGTGTCTTCGTCCTGCAACGGTAACCGTGGTTCTTCGCAGGATGGAGAAGGCAGGTCTTCTGGAGCGGAAAAGCGACCCCGAAGACCTCCGTGTCGTCCGGGTGTACCTTACCGAGCGAGGGAGAGCACTTGAGGGAGACGTCAGAGCTATTCACGACACCCTTGAAAAGGAGTGTTTCCGCAACTTCACACCAGAAGAAAAAGCCCTCCTTCGGAAATTCTTCATCCGCATGCGGGAAAACCTGAGAGCAATCGTCGAGAAAGAGACTCCATGAAACGTCTCCTTGCCTACCTCAGGCCATACTGGAAAGCCGTCATACTTGCTCCCCTTTTCATGGTTGTTGAGGTCATCTGCGACCTTGCCCAGCCTGCGCTCCTTGCCACACTTGTGGACCGGGGCATTGCCCGGGGAGATATTACTCTTGTCCTCCGAACCGGAATCTCTATGGTTATCCTTGCGCTTGTAGGTATGGTGGGTGGGATAGGTTGCACGGTTTTTGCGAGCCTCGCGAGCCAGAACTTCGGCAAAGACCTCCGCAGAGACCTTTTCCAGAAAATCCTCTCCTTTTCCTTCGCCGACCTCGACCAATTTCCTCCCGGAACGCTCATCACCCGCCTCACAAACGATGTTACAGCGCTCCAAAATGTCATCCTTGCTGCCTTACGCATCGTCGTTCGGGCTCCTCTCCTTTTCCTTGGGGGAACGATTATGGCAGTCATCATGGCGCCACGGTTTTCTCCCTTCATTTTTACTGCTATTGCCCTCGAGATTGCTATTTTCCTCATCCTCTTCAGAAAGGGCGTTCCTCTTTTCGCCCAGGTTCAGAGAAAAATCGACCACCTGAATACAGTTATCCGGGAAAATCTTGCCGGAATCAGGGTAATCCGCGCTTTTGCGCAATCGCTTCGAGAAAAGAAGCGTTTCTTCGAAGCCTCCAGGGACCTTGCCGAGGCTACCGTGCGGGCATTTCTTCCCATGGTTACCCTCTTCCCTCTGGTCATGCTCGTCATGAACCTCAGCATTGTTGCCGTTCTTGGCGTCCTGGGGAAACTCGCCATTGCAGGAAAGACAGAGGTCGGATCCATCATGGCTCTGACGAACTACGTCTTCCAGATTCTCTTCTCCCTCATGATGATTGCACACATTTTGACCTTTGCGAGCCGGGCAAGCGCATCAAGCAGAAGAGTCATCGAAGTCCTCGAAAGGGAGACCACCATTAAGAATCCTCCTTTTCCTGACACGACCCCAATAGCAAAGGGGGAAGTAGTCTTCGAAAATGTTTCCTTTTCCTACGGCAAAAAACCAGCCCTTGAGGGCATCTCCTTTGTGGCCCATCCTGGGGAAACCGTGGCAATTGTTGGAACCACAGGCTCAGGAAAATCGACACTTCTTCACCTTATCCCCCGTTTCTACGATCCCTCCTCCGGACGCATTCTCATCGATGGGGTCGATATCCGTGCAAAAGACCTTGAGGTCCTCAGAAAAGCCGTGAGCATCGTCTTCCAGGAACCTCTCCTCTTCTCGGGAACGATAGAGGAGAACATCCGCTTTGGAAATGAAAATGCTTCCTTTGAGGATGTAGTCGAAGCAGCGCAAATTGCCCAAATTCATGACTTCATCCTGAGCCTTCCCGAGGGCTACGCAACCCGTATAGGCCAGCGGGGCGTTACACTCTCCGGAGGACAAAAGCAGCGCCTCACCATAGCCCGGGCTCTTTTGAAAAAATCCCCCATTCTCCTCCTTGACAACTGTACGAGTGCTGTGGATGCCGCTACTGAGCGGCGTATCCTCGAAGGGCTCATGCGCTGGAAAGTCCCCTGCACGAAGTTCATCGTAACTCAGAGGATTCCATCCATCACAAAAGCTGACCTCATCCTCGTCCTCGACCAGGGCAGACTCATCGCCTCAGGGAAACACGAAGAGCTCCTCGTGACTTCTCCCCTCTACCGGGAAATGTACTACCTGCAGGCCGAAAAGGAGGAAAAAGTCCATGTCTCATGAGAAAAGGACAGAACAAGTTCCTCCCCTGCCCTTTCGCAGAAGACCCGGCCACTTCCCGGTACCCGCCGAGCAGCCGAAGGACCTCTGGAAGACCCTTCGAAGGCTCTGGGAGTACTTGAAAGATGAAAGGCTCCGGATTGTCCTCATTTTCCTCTGCGTCGCGGCCTCGTCTTCTGGCTTTCTCATCGGACCTTACCTCATCGGAAAGACCATCGATGAGGCTATCCTCACGAAGAATCTCCAAACCCTAACCCGATACCTTCTCCTCCTTGCTGCCTTGTACCTTGCGACCTCTTTCTTTTCTTTCCTCCAGGAACGCTTAGCCGTTACCTTGGCCCAGAACGTTGCTCTCAGGCTTCGGAATGAAACTTTCTCCTTCCTCCATACCCTTCCTTTGCGCTTTTTCGATACCCACGAACACGGGGACATCATGAGTCGCCTCACCAACGACATCGACAATATCAGCAGTACCTTAGCAACCACTGCAACTCAGTTCGTTGCAAGCCTTGTAACCCTTGGGGGAACGGTGGGGTTCATGTTCGCCATGCATTGGGAGCTTGCCTGCATCGCCTTAGTGACTGTTCCCCTGAGTCTTCTTGTGACACGATTTGTAGCCCGGAAGACCCGAGAAACCTTCTTTACCCAGCAGACCATCCTTGGGAGCCTTACGAGCACCATCGAAGAGGATATCACGGGGCTT
>JACIZN010000072.1 GCA_014359405.1 Candidatus Caldatribacterium sp. | reverse complement strand
AATAGAACCCCCCGAGAGCGTTGATTTGAAATGTTCCATGTGGTGTCCCTTTCTTTCCTCAAGTCAGCCACTGTTGAGGTTTTCACAGGAGACCTGCAGAAAATACGTTTTCAGGGATTGCACGTTTAACACCCCTGAAGAGTGGCGTGTTCTCAAGGAAAAACTTACTGCTAAAGTATTGTCCGTGCTCAATCTTAGCCTTGAAGAATTGCTGGCTTACAAGCCAGCAATTCTGAAGGAAGGAGAATACGAATGTTGTAATTATCGAGTCGAGAGGTTTGTGTTGTCCTGGGACGAAGGAATAACTATTCCCTTCTATCGTTGGACGCCTTCTGAAAGTCGTGGTGGTAAGAGGGCTTGTCTTGTGATGATGTGTGATAATGGAAAACTGAGTTGCCTGGATGAAAAGCTGCTTGGTTCCGTTCTCGAAAATGGTGCTGACCTTTTTGTGCTTGATGTAAGAGGCTTAGGAGAAACACTTCCGATTGCTCCTACACACAGGATTATTGCTACTGCTGATGGTACCTTGGCAGAAGTTGAAAGTGAGACTGAAGAAACCCTCGAGTTTGAGGTGGCTACCAACCATATGATGATTGGAACAAGCCTGCTTGGTAGGCAAGTGGCTGACCTCCTTTATTTTCTAAGGGTCTTAAGAATTCTTTACGAGGAACAGGCTAACTCTTTGCCTCGGACCGCCCTCTTTAGTAGCGGAGTGAGAACCTCCTTGGTTTCCCTTTTTGCTTCGGCGATTGATGATGAAATTCAGCTGGTAGTTCTAGACAACCTCCTGTTAAACTATGTCTCCTTAGTAGGCAGAGGAACTCTTGCTCCAATGGGGATATATCTCTTTGATGTTTTGCGCAATTTCGATCTGGATTGTGTTGCTGCGATGGTTGCTCCGCATAGGTTGGTAATCAATCGCCCTATCCTTTTCAAAGATGGAGAACAATACGAAGTGGAAGTAGATGTAGCTAAATCGGCTTATACTTTTACCTTGGATATGTATCAATCGATGGGGTGTAATGAGAGATTTCGCATTGATTGCAAGCCTTTTCCAGCGCTTGTTTTAGAGGAGATTGCGACCTTTCTCGTTGCTTGGCCGGAGCCTTGCATAGGAAGGTGATCCCTTGATGACAAGAGGCTATTCTCCTCGGGAGCTTATTTTGCGTGTCTTTTCGGGTGAGCGTGTGTTGCCAATTCTCCACTTTGACCTCTTGAGGAATAGAGAGGCTATCGAGTACTATGCCGGAGAAAAACTGCGCAAGGGGAACGAATTGATGGTAGTCACGAGGGCATGTCAGAAAGTTCTTGACGCAACGAGGACGATCCGTGTACCTGTAAATACTCCTACCTATAAGGAGGAGGATGGCTTCCTTAGGTTATATACTGGTTGGACTAGTTGGGTTGTGAAGCGACCTTTCCATGATTATCCCTCTTTTCTGGAGTGGGTTAAGCAAAGTGTTCGACAATCTATTGATTGGCATCCGAGCGAAACTTTTCTTAGAGAATTACATGACAAACACGTCCTGGAACAGGAATTACTTGGTGACACGCTACTCTTTTGGACAGCTGCAGAAGGCTGGTTCTATGGGGCATACGAGGAAGCCGGGTTTGAGAACTTCTCATTCCTTTGGTATGATGATCCCCTTCTCTTCTCAGAATGGTTAGAGGGGCGCTTTCTTCGATGTAAGACCATTGTTGAGTTATTAGCAGATCCGAACATATGTCCAGTAGCTTTCTTAGGAGAAGACATTGCAAGCAATAAGGGACTTATCTTTTCTCCACGGCTGTTAGAAAGTGAGTTTTTCCCCCGTTTAAAGGTCTTAGTCGATGTGTTTCACAAAAAGGGAATCAAGGTCGTATTCCACTCGGATGGCAACTTCTTGGAAGTTCTCGATCAAATTATCGACACAGGGATTGATGGGCTTAACCCCTTGGATCCTCTCGCAGGTCTCGAGCTGGAAAAGATGAGAACAACTTGTCCGTCTAGGGTAGTTCTTATCGGCAACCTTGATTGCAGCCATCTTTTGCCTTTCGGTCCCAAGAAAAAAATCCGAGAGGAAGTAAAGCGCATTTGCGAGCTTGCCAAGTCTGCGGGAGGTGTTATCTTTGCTTCAAGTAGCGAGTTGCATGATGGAATCCCGCTTGAAAACTTGATTTGCATGTTTGATGCATTTTGGGAGTATCGCTGGTAAGCGTTTCCCGCTTAAGTCGATGCGGAGGTGGCTTCCATGGACAGCAGGACACGGGTTTATAAAGCCTTGAAGCATAATGAACCGGATCGAATACCTCTTGATTTTGAGGCAAGAGAGGAGGTTGTTCAGGGTCTTATAGGGATTTTGGGTTTGAGGAATAGGGAAGACTTGCTTAGTTACTTTGGCATAGACTTCCGTCAGGGAGGACTGCTCCCTGGAGGAGAATTCTTGAGGAGGGGTGCTTTTTTTCACCCTAGACGAAAATGGGTTATTGAGGTCTCACCGGGGATCTACGAAGACGAGTTTGGGATCCGATATCGTACTGACGATAAGGGAAGGTACTTTGGATTCATCGCTCACCCTTTGGCGAGGGACGAGGATCTTAGCAGGTTCTCCTTCCCTGATTTTGAGGAGGAGGAACGCTACGATGCTCTTAAAAAGGTTGTAGCGCTTTTCAAGAGCAGATTTTTCATACAGGGAGAAGCAACTTCGACGCTCTTCGAGTTAGCGTGGCAGATAAGCGGGTATGAGCATTTTCTGTACAAGCTCTACAGGGATCCGGCATGGGCGGAAAAGCTCCTTGATGAAATACTTGCTTTACGCCTTGTGCAATGTACCCGTTATGTTGAAATAGGGGTTGACATTGTCTATTTGGGCGACGATTTTGGTATGCAGGATCGAATGATGGTGAGTCCTGAGCTATGGCGCAAATACTTTAAACCTCGAATGAGGACGCTTATCGAAACCTGCAAGAAGGCCAATCCTTCCGTGTTTATCCAATACCACAGTGATGGTTATATTGAACCAATAATACC
Source organism: Candidatus Caldatribacterium sp. (assembly GCA_014359405.1). Taxonomy (NCBI): domain Bacteria; kingdom Pseudomonadati; phylum Atribacterota; class Atribacteria; order Atribacterales; family Candidatus Caldatribacteriaceae; genus Candidatus Caldatribacterium; species Candidatus Caldatribacterium oleiphilum. The sequence goes on along the minus strand of JACIZN010000072.1, from coordinate 7,101 downwards.
GGACCTGATCGAGATCGGGGTAGATATCTTAAACCCAGTACAGCCGGAGTGTATGGATGTTGAAAAAATCAAGCGTTGTTACGGCAAGGTATTAACTCTACATGGTACGATTTCAGTGCAGAGTTTGTTACCCTTCTCTTCAAGGGAACAATTAAAGGAGGAATTGACCAGGATAGTCACTATTTGTGCGCCTGGAGGAGGATACATTGCTGCTCCCACCCATGCTATCCAAACTGATGTGCCATTGGAAAACATCATCTTTATGTACGAATTCCTAAAGAGGTGGAGGTATGAGCAAAAGGATGGAATGGTGTAAGTGCCCTTCTGACGAGGAAATCAGTGCTCCTTGCAGGGACATAGTTCAGGATTTAGGCACTGTTTGAGTTCATTTTTACGAGTACCCCATTTGCGGCTCGTCTATGGATACCTTGCTTGTAAAGAGGAGAGATGACCTTTTATATCAGTGTGTGGTCAAGCAGAAGGAGCTTTTGTGTGGATAGTTATACTTTCGGGCTGGCTCTTTTGATGTAAGTGTTCTCCTTCGCAGGAAGAGGTACTTTCACCCTATGTTGTATCATACCGAATACCCAAGAGGTGAGCATCCGCACAAAACCTTGGGTATGAATCGGTGTAGGTACTGCTAGTTATGAAAAAGCTTCGTAACTTGGGGAAAGTGTCATTGTCCAAACCTCTTAGAGAGGGTTTGGACAACCTGAAGACCTCATCAGAGCAGTTGTCTGGCTTATTTCTCCTGCTTCGTAATTCGTCACCGGGGTGGTTACACTTGCCGATGGAGGTTTCAATACATCCTGCGGGATGTAGGTCCGAAAAGGAGGAAGTCTGATGTTCATTGACACTAATTTCCTCAACCCCAACTGGCTCCTCACGACAAAAGAAGCGGTGTGGCTCTACCATGAGGTGGCGCTTCCCCTTCGGAAATCCCGGGGTATCGTCGATGTCCACACCCACCTCAGCCTCCGGCAAATCTGTGACAATGCTTCTTTTCTGAACATCTGGAAAGCGGAAGTGGTGGATGAACGGTACGGAAACTGCGACCACTACCTCGTGCAGCTTGCCGCCAAGTTCCCGCCCTTTTCCTTTGAGCTTGCCTACGACTCCTCCCGCTCCGACTTCGAAAAGTGGATGGTCCTGAGTGAGGTCTTCCCCTACCTTGAGGGGAACCGCGTCCACCAGTGGATGCACCTTGATCTCGGGAGGGTCTTCGGTATTGCGGAGCTCCTTGGACCTGAGACGGGAAAGTCCATATGGGAGGAAACGGAGAAAGCCCTTTCCCGGGAGGACATGCGGCCTCAGGAGCTCCTCCGGAAGATGGGCGGGCGGCTCTTTGCCACCACTGACGACCCCCTTGACAACCTTGAGGACCACAAGAGGGCTCGAGCAACCATTCCCGATATCCTCTTCATCCCCACCTTTCGGCCCGATGCGTACCGGGATGTCACGAGTCCTCACTTCCGGGAGAACGTCAGGAGGCTCTGCGAAGCAACCGGTGAGGACACCACCCTTCGGGGACTCCTCGAGGCCCTGCGCAAAAGGCACGCTTACTTTGCCGCCATGGGTGCCCGCGCAAGCGACCATGGCCTTGTGGAGCCCTGGGGCCTTGAGGTTCCTGAGGCCCGGGCTGAAGAGATTTTCGTCCGGGCGTTCGAGAAAGGAGAGCGCTTCAGTCCCCGTTCCCCTGAAGCTCGGGACTTCACCTCCTACATGATGCACCGCTTCCTGGAGATGGACCGGGAAGCCCACCTGGTAACCCAGATCCACTTTGGGGTTCTGCGGGATGCGAATCCCTACCTTTTCAGCCGCTTTGGAAGCAACGTGGGAGGGGATGTCACCCTTGACAGCATCCAGGTGGTGGAGAACCTCAGGCCCCTTCTCTCGCGCTTTTTCAGTGGAAAGGATAACGCCGAGCACCACCTTGTCCTCTATACCATGAACCATGAGTACCTCCATGTCCTTGTGGCTTTGGCTCGGGCTTTCCCCCGGGTCCACCCCGGCTTCCCCTGGTGGTTCAACGATGCTCCCCACCTCATCGAGGAGGCCCTCCTTGAGATAGCTAACTCTTTTCTTCTCACCTCGATGGGCGGACCGGTTGCCGATGGGCGGAAGATTCTCTCCGAAGGGAGTCGCTTTGAGGTCTTCGACCGGATGATCTGCCGGGTGGTGGGGAAGCTCCTCTCCGAGGGCCAGATTTCCCGCCCGGGCGCTACCCGTCTTGTGGAAGCCCTCATGTACCGCAATGTGGTTTGGATTTTTGGGCTTGAGGGAGTTCTCCCTTGAGCGCCTGGGGGAGAACGATGGGTAAATTCTCTGGCTGTCAAACTGGGTTTTTCAGGGGAGACCAGGTGGCTGGAAGCCTTGATTTTAGGGGGTTTCTGGTAGGCCGTGCAGGACTTGAACCTGCAACCCACTGATTAAGAGTCAGTTGCTCTGCCAAATTGAGCTAACGGCCCACCAGGCAAGGTAGAATATACTATGTGGGAGAGAAGGTGTCAAGGGGTCTGGATTTTTTAAAGGGGAGTTATCCTCTATGAAGCTCTGGATTGTGGGTGTGGGACCGGGGGATCCCAGGCTTTTGACGGTGCATGCCGTTGAAGTCCTCAGGCGGGTGGAGCTTGCTTTTGCCCCTCTCATGGGTTCTGAACTCGAGAGCCGGGCGTACCAGGTGGCCTGTCCCTACCTTTCCCCGGGATGCGCGGTGGTCTACCTATCCCTTGAGGACCCTCATGCGTCCCGGCGTGTTGTGGAGGCTTTGGCTTCCCGGAAACCCAAAGAGGCGGCTTTCCTTGTCCTTGGGGATCCGGGGCTTTACGGATCGCCCTTCCGGATTCTCCCTGAAGTCGCAGGAGGAATTCCCCTCGAGGTTGAGGTTATTCCGGGCATCAGCGCTCACCAGGTGATGAGCGCACGCCTCCTTTTGCCCCTTGCGCAGGGAGGGGAAATCTTGAGCATTGTTCCGGGGACTGCAGAAAAAGAGCGCATCGGGACCCTCCTTGCAAATTCTGACACCTGTGTCGTGTACAAGGTAGCTTCGCTTTTCAGGAGAGTTGCCCTGGATTTCGGGGACTCCTTCGAGGGGTGGATTGGGGAAAACCTGGCAACAGAGAAGGAGAAAATCTATCCCCTTGCGAATTGTTCCCTGTCCCTTCCGTACTTTTCCCTTGCATTTCTTCGTCGCAGGAAGTCTCCATACCTATTGCAGAGTTTGTAGGGAATAGCTACAATAAACTTGCGCGCCCGTAGCTCAACAGGACAGAGCAACGGACTTCTAATCCGTAGGTTGTGGGTTCGATTCCCGCCGGGCGCGCCAGGGGTTTACGAGGTCCATTGACAGTGGAAACGTTTGTGTTACAATAAAAATGCGTCGGGGCGTGGCGCAGCCTGGCAAGCGCACTCGTTTGGGGTGCGAGTGGTCGGCCGTTCAAATCGGCTCGCCCCGACCATTTTGCGGTTTAAGGGGGGGGATGCAGTGGCCTCCGTAGTTGACCTCTTTCGCCTCGATGGAGAAGTGGCCGTTGTTACCGGTGGAGCACAGGGTCTTGGGAGAGAGATGTGCATAGGCCTTGCCGAAGCTGGAGCCTCTGTGGTTGTAGCCGACCTCAACCTTGAAAAGGCCCAGAGAGTCGCCGAGGAAATCCGGGGTCTTGGAGTTGCCTCAGAGGCGATGCAGGTTGATGTGACGAAGAAAGCCCAGGTTGAGGCAGTGGTGCAGCGGACCGTTGAGCTCTTCGGAAAAATTGACATTCTCGTGGCCTGTGCAGGGGTTGGGCAGTGGATGAAAGCCGAGGAAATGCCAGAGGAAGACTGGAAGCGGGTTCTCGATATCAACCTCAATGGAGTCTTCTTCGCCTGCCAGGCGGCAGGGAGGGAAATGATCAAGTGCCGAAAGGGGAGCATCATCACCATCTCCTCCATGTCGGGAATCATCGTGAACACTCCTCAGGCGCAGGCCCACTACAACGCTTCAAAGGCCGCCGTCATCATGCTCACAAAGTCTTTGGCTTCTGAATGGGCCCCGTACAACGTTCGGGTGAACACCATTGCCCCGGGGTACATGGAGACGCAACTTGTTGCGGACCTCCTGAAGCAGTATCCTGAGTACGCTGAGCTCTGGAAAAAGCTCGCCCCCATGGGGCGCCTGGGTCGGCCTGAAGAGATAAAGGGTCCCTGTGTCTTTTTGGCCTCTCCCGCTTCCTCGTACATTACGGGAAGCGTGCTTGTTATGGACGGAGGATACACCATCTGGTAGGGAGGTGGTAGGAGCGTAAAAAAACGGAACAATACTTTTCTCCTTTGTCTTCTCGCATAGTGTCTCGTCAAGTGTGTCTAGCCAGCATGATAGCTTCCCATCTCGATTTCCGCAAATCCTCGGAGCCTTCGCGATCCCCAGGCCTCGTTCAAGTGACTCAAAACCAGGTACAAGAGCTTTTCTACCGCCTCCTCTCCACAGAACACCTCCACCACCTTCGTCCTCCTCTTCACCTCCTTGGCTAAGCGTTCCAGTTGGTTCGTGGTGTACAAGTACCGCCGGATGGACTTGGGGTGACGAAGAAACGCCAAAAGGGCATAAGCCTTGGTCTCCCATCGCTCCACAATCTTGGGATACATTCCGCCCCAGCAATCCCGCAACCTCTTCAACGCTTCCCTGGCCTCCTCCTCAGTTTCTGCGCGATAAATCTTCTTGAGAGCTTCAGCCAAGGCCTCGCGGTCCTTCCTTCTGACCTTGTTCAATGCATCCCGTACGGCATGCAAAACACAAAGCTGCCAATCGGCTTCGGGAAAGATCTTTTTGATCGCCTCCTCCAGACCCGGAAGATCATCGGTGATGAAGATCCGCACTCTTTGGACCCCCCGTCGTTTCAGGTCTTTGAGAACCTCTTCCCAATTCCTGGCGCTCTCCCCTTCCGTCCCAAACAGCCAAAACCCCAGGATATCCCTTCGCCCATCCGGCTCAATCCCCAGGGCCATGTACACCGGTTCCTTGGCCGTTTTTCCCCGGCGGATGGAGAGGAAAGTCCCATCCAGGAACACCGCGTAGTACTCCTCCGCTAATGGCCTTTCCCGCCAGACCTTCACCTGTTCCTCGGCGACCACAAGGAGTCGGGAGATGCTCTGCGGGGAGTAGAAGGCGCCGTAAACGCCCTCCAGGAAGCGGGAGATGTTCCTTGTAGAGGGTGAGGATAACTTCCGAGAGGTCTACTGAAGCCCGCTTCCGGTAGGGGAGAATCCTCGGATGGAAATTCCCTTCTCGCACGCGGGGCACCTTGAGGTCCTCCAGGAGGCCAGCGAGGGTGAGAAGATCCGGGTGTAGTACCCGTTGGCCTTGGTGGGGTGTTGCTGCAGGTAGAGTTCCCGCTCCTCCCGCATGAGGTTCTCCAAAAGGTTCCGGACCATCGTCCTGAGTTCCCTTCGAACGCCTTTAAGATTTCCTCGCGGGTTTCTTTCCGCATGGTAGCTTTCCTCCTTTCGAAAGTCTTTTCCCTTGGGAAGGTTACCATGCTGCCCCACAGACACACTTCCTGAGGCACTACCGGCTTGACTCGTGGCGCTATAAAGGGTTAGCGGGGTCCGGGGGATTTTGTCCTGCTTTGGACAGTAGATGCTTGGTGGAAAAAGAACAGGGTCCTGCTGGAGGAGACTGGTTGGGAATAGAAAAAAGAACGCGATGAAAGGTTTCTTGGTGGCTTCACGCGGGGCAGAGAGACACTAGTTGATGGTTCTAGGAATCGATGAATGTATCCGTTGGGCCGTACGAGTGGAGCTTTTGAACTCGAAAATCGTGCAACAATTTGAAAGAGCCATTGAAAAAGCAAGCGTTATTGGGGAAGCAAGGGGTACAGTTTGAAGTCTATCCTGTTCCCTATTCTTCCCTTAAGTATCCATATTCTTCGAAAGACCTGTACATTTCTTCCACGTTCTCTAGTTTGGCATCTTGGTTAATTTCCCCACAGAGTATAAGTCCTCCATCCTTCGTTCCCAGAAGTTCTATGACGTGTTTGACATATTCCCTAACTTCTGTTCTCGAAGCTTGCGGAAGAATATACTGTCGGTCAATATCAGTTCTAATGCAAACCCTGCCCTTCACAATCTTCGACAATCTCTCCAGATCAATGGCCGAAAGCTGCGGGTTAATAACGTCCACTCCTATCTCAATTAGGTCCTCGATGATCTCTATGGTATTGCCATCAGTGTGAAAGTGAACATGAAGGCCTCTTTCCTTGGCTTCCTGGAATATAGTTTTGTATGCGGGCTTGAAATACTTCCTCCACATGTTAGGATCGATCATAAGGGATCGCTGGGTACCCCAGTCGTCATTCATAGATACTCCTTGGATATTGTATTTTGCAAATTCTCGAAGCGTTTCGAGGCTATACTCCACAATCTTATCAATAAGCTTGAAGACAAAGGTTGGTCGCTCGTGAAAGGCAATCATGAGGTTTTCAAATCCCACCAGCCATTGCATTAGTTCGAACAAGTTACCAATGTAGGCAAGGAAGTACTTTCGACTTTCGTAAGCAAATTGCTCCTGGGCTTTTAAAAAGGGGTAATCATACCTCCAATATGCACTTCCATCCGGAAAGTTGTACGCTTCAAGGGCTTTGTCATCTAACCCTTCCTCTACAATTTTGGCTAGTGGATGTACAACCACTTGGCCTACGAGCCCAGGGTCTTCTTTGCGCCATATACAGCCCCACTCGTCGCTCTGGTAACCGCTTCTGCCCGGTTTTCCATACTGGAATGTACGAGGTTCGACAAAAACAAAGTCGTCTTCCAATACGAACCTCTCCATAAGCTCTTCGCTCATTTCGTAACCAGCAGCAGCGGGTCTCCACTTTCCTGTTCCGCCAGTTTTTTCAACTGCTTCACGATGCAGATAAGTAGGGTACTTTCTTAGAATTGAGTAGAGTTTTTCACCATATCTCATCCACGCTGCAGGAAGAACCGCATGCATTATAGGATATCTATCCGGACGCCCGAACTCTATCGTTCTCTTTACTCTCTCCAGGCTATCCACGTGACTGTTGCCCCCCTTGATCTCCTGTCCCCTACAAGGTGTCTCCTTTGGAAGCAGCTGACTGGGTAAGA